>NZ_BAAAQX010000021.1:0-208236 GCF_039531895.1 Nonomuraea monospora | reverse complement strand
CCCGCACCTGAGGATCAGGGACCTCCGGATCCGGCTTGCTTGCTCCCACGAAGGGATGTCTCCTTCCCCACCCTCAGCACAGAGTTTCATGCCTGTTTGCTACCTCTGTCCATTTTGACAGGGAGGGCAACGACACCGCTACGCTTGATCTCATTCGGCTACTTGCACCAGCCCACCAAGCCCGACGGTCCTGAAGCCGATCGGATCGAGGACGTCCGTGAACGCCTGCGCGATCCCGCGGTCGCCAAGGAGATCCTCGACCTGGACGGTCTGCATCCCCGCGTGCAGGACATAATCCTCAACACCCCCGGAGCTCCAGAGCCCATCGACAACCTCGTCGCCTACGCGCTCGTGCCCACCGGCCCGAAAGTGATCGCTCTTGGTTGCGCAGGCGGGAAACACCGTGCTGCTGGCCTGGTGGAGCTCACCGCCAGACGCGTTCCCGGCCGCGGGCGCGAGGTCGAAGCCGAGCACCTCCACGTCCACCTCCCCCGCGTGCTCGGGCGGGCCAGTTCGTGATCACTTCCTTGGCCCGGAAGGCGCCGCTGTCATCAAGCTGGGACGGGGTCGTCAGCAGAGCCGTCACCATACATGCTGCCCGCAGTGAGGCCCTCGACGAACGAGCGGAAGTCACCAGCCAGGACGAATTCCGCGTCGAGGTCGGTCTCGAACCACGTAACCGAAGGCTCTCCATCCCGCCCACAGGCGCGGTAGTCGAGCCCAAGCCAGCAGTGCCCATCGCCGGAGAGCAGCACAAGCGGTGCCGGCATACCCCACTCCTCGACCAAGTACGGGGTGTCGAGCAACGAGGTCATCCCGTCGCGTCGCCCGATGCCCATCAGGTTGTCGAAGGGAACGTGGTCTTCGCTCCACGAGGTCGGCTGACTGGCCGGGAACGCATCGTGATCAGCGGCCACGATGCCGCCGTTCTGAACCCGCAGAAGGTCCAGAAGGGCCGAGGGCAACGTCACACCGAGCACACGCTCAGCTTCTCGCACCATCTCGTCCGTCAGGGGCTGCTGGACACCGTAATCACCGTCACCCCAGAACGTCGCCGTGACCTCATCGAATCGCCCCATGGCACGCAGCCTACGGCTCAGCAGCACTGGCTTCAGCTTCAAGATCGTTTTATAGCCCGGAAAAGTGCTGCTGGCCTGGTGGCCCTCACCGTCAGATGCGTTTGTGCCTGCGGCCGCGACGTCGAGATCGAACGCCTCCACGCCCTCCTGCCCCGCGCCCTGAAGACGGCCTCGTCATGATCGCCGCTGGAATTGCTCGCATGCGCCTAACTTGTCGTTCAGAACGGCCACGACGAGCACTGCCACGAGCGCCCGTCGTACTCAACGACGAATGGGACCGCATGAGGAAGCGGTGCGCCCCACACCCGTTGGCCCAACCCACACAGAGCGCTGAGGCCGGTGGTGAGGCTCGCCACATGTCCTACGACGGCGACCGTCTCGCCTGGATGCTCAGCAGCGATCGAGGTGAGGGCAGCCACTATTCGCGCGGTGACCGCATGCCCGTCCTCTCCGTCGGCCACCGCTTCCCCGAGGTCCCCGTCCACGATCCACGAGCGGAGAACGGTCGCCGTGCGTGCTCGAATCTTGGGATCAACGGCGCCTTCTGAACGGCCGACGCCAACCTCGACAAGATCTTGCATTGGCACGACATCAACTCTGAGCGTTCGCGCCAGGATCTCAGCGGTTTGCCGAGCCCGAACCGCAGTGCTGGCATATATCCGCGTTATTCCCTCGTTGATCAGGCGCTTCGCCGCTTCGCCAGCCTGTAGACGTCCCTTTGCGGTCAGACTCGCGAGGGGAAGCGCGCCAGCGGCACCGGCTATGACGTTCTCGGACTCCGCGTGGCGCAGGCACAGCAGCCGAACATGATCACTCATGGCTTGACCCTACGAGCTTGCTCAGATTCGGCGTCCCTACAGGGGAATCAAGCTCGCAGTCCGGAAAGCGCGTATTGGGTGGGGCGTGCGTGCGAGATGGTTGTGCGTGTTCGTGAAGGCGTGCAGGTGTGGCGGACATTCGGGTTCGTGCGGGGTGCTCATGTGACGGTCGGTCGCGGTGGCGGGTGCGTACGTGGTGGTCATGCTTCCCTGCATGGACGGTGCAGCAACTCTCATCCGGCGGCATGGGCTGGCGGGCGGTCTCGTCCGGGCATGTGCCGAGTCAGCCCCGTCCGGGAAGGTGCCGGGCGGGGCTGCTCGGGAAGGGTGGGCCTACGTCGGGGTCATCGGACGGGCACTTGTGAGGCGGCCGTGCCGCCGTTTGGGGCCTGCCATCCGGCCACTACCACCGGGCGCGTGCCCAGGGCTCGGGTCAAGGGGACGGTGACGGTCGTGGTGCCCTTGGTGGAGATGGTTACGACACGGCTGGCCGCGGTGCCCTGGTCATCTCGTACGAACAGGTGTATTTCGCCTCGTGAGGTGCTCCGGAGAGTCACCTTCACCGCGTCAGCGCCGCCCGAGGTCGAGGCTGAGACGATGCGGCCGGTTTGGGAGGGCGGGGCGGCGGGGCCGGAGGGAGGGATGTTGACGCGTATGGACTGCTCCAGGGATTGGGGCGAGTCCAGGCTGGACAGGGCCGTGTTCGGGATGACCGGGTCTGGTGGGGTGGTGGGGCGGTCGGGTGGGGGTTGGTAGCCGGGCAGGGTGGCCAGGCCCCAGCGGTATGGGTCGCCTTGTACGCCGCCCCACGTTGACCAGCCGATGCGGGTCTGGCCGGTTCTGTCCTGGGTGTCGGAGTCGTAGACGAGGATGTTGAGGCCCAGGTGCCCGGGGTCGATGGCGCCTGGCAGGACCTGCAGCGGGATGGACATCTCCACCGTGTACTCGCCGGCGGACACCTTCGAGGCCACCCGCATGCCCGGGGCGGTCTCCTCGCCCGGGCCCTGCCGGTTGTCGGCGTCGCGCAGGTGGCAGGGCGGGCCCTCGGCCGTCACGGGCAGGACCGCGGTCTTGAACGTGGTGGAGGTGTTCTCGGAGGTGCCGCGCGGGTCGAGGGTGACCTCGACGGAGTCGGTACGCCAGTGCCGCTTGCAGTCGGAGGCGGCCAGTCGCGTGCCGAGGACGTCGTCCTGGACGTGAACCAGCACGTACAGCGTGTCATCGTGCCAGGTGATCTTGGCCGTGCCCGAGCAGTCGGCCGCCGAGGAGCACGCGGTGCCCTCCCAGAGGCGGGAGATGTTCAGCTCGGTGCCGCCGTACTCGCCGTGGGACTCGGCGCCGTCCACGGCCGGGGCGGTGGACGCCTGGGGGACTGAGGCGGCGGGGACCAGTTCCAGGGCTGGGCGGCTGGTGGTGGTGCCGTCCTCGCCGGTGGTGGTGATGGTGTAGGTGTAGTCGCCGCCCTCGTTCGAGGTCTTCAGGGTGGGGTCGGAGTTGGTGACGGTGAACGGGAGCGTTGTCGACGTGCCTGCCGCCAGGTCGGTGTACGAGGCCTGTACGCGGTCGGACGTGAAGCCCGGTGGCAGGTCGATGCGGACCATGCCGGAGGTGGCGGCGTCGCTGACGTTCGTGACGGTGATGCCGATCTGCCTGGTGCCGGACGAGGGGAGGGTCAGGACGGGGGTGACCAGGCCGCGGAGTTGGGGTACGGCGGTCTCGTCGGTCCACTTCTCGTACTGGGCGACCTGGGGGAGGGGTTGCTGGGCGGTGCGTACGGAACGGACGACCTCGACCTGGCGGTCCGTGTAGCCGGTGCCGCGTTCGGTGGTGAGTGCGGCCGCGATGCGGGCCCGGCCCAGGGTGGCCTGTGCTGGTGGGGTCACCTTGAACGTGGCCGAGGCGCCGCGCCCCGCGGCGAGCCTTCCCACGGTGGCGGACGGGTTTGTGGAGGTGGTCGCGTTCGTGGTGCTGACTTGCCACCCGGCGGGGACGTTCAGCGCGACCGATGAGCGGCCGAGCGGTTCGCGGGGCGGTGCCTTCATGGACACCTCGACCGTGAACGGTGTGCCGGGACGGACGTCGAACGTGCTGGTACGCAGCCCGAGCTGAGTCCCGAGCGGCACCGTGCCGTCCGCTCTCGTCAGGGCGCCGTCGAGGACGGACGTCGGCGCGGCGGCGGCCGGGCTGCCCGGTGCGGGGAACGGCACCCGGGCGTCCACCTGGGTGAAGAAGTCGCAGCCGAGCTGGGCGGGATCGGTCGGTACATCCGGGAAGCCGGCCCAGCCCTGCGAGGCGTACACGCGCTGCGCCTCCCGCTCCACGGCCGCCCACGTCTTGCCGCGGCTGGCTGAGGGGCGTCCGCTCCAGACGCCGAACACGTTCTGCGCCGCGTTGGCGGGACGGAACGTCGAGGCGCAGGCGGGGCCGGTCTGCGAGGTGCCGCGTGCGCCGCCGGTGAGCAGGCGCGCCGGTGCGAACGGGCGCAGGCCCTCGCGGCTGATCTGCTCGGGGAACGCCTTCGGGTCGGCCGCCGCGTAGAACGCCTCGATGGCCAGGCGGGCGGCCTCCTGGTGGTTGCCGTGGTTGCCCGGGGTGGGGGCCGGGTCCATGGTGAGCAGGATCTCCGGCCTCGTCATGCGGACGAGGCGGACCACCTTCTCCAGGGTGTCGCCGCCCCACACCTGGTCGGTGAGCGGGGCGCTGACCGTGTAGTAGAAGTCGACGTCGTCGAGGTTGAACACCTCCGTCACGGCTGCCTTGGCGACCGCCGTGCGTTCCTCGGCCTCGCGCAGGAGGCCGAGGGCCGGGCCCTCCTCGGGGCCGACGGCGTTTCCGCCGCCCTCGCCTCGGGTGACCGTGACTACGCCGGTGCGTACGTGGTGGTACTCGTTCCACTGGCCGAGGGTGGAGAGGGTGAAGGCCTCGTCGTCGGGGTGAGCGCCGATGAACAGGGCGTCGAGGTCGATGGGGGTCGCGGTGCCGCCGGTAAGAGCGGTGGCGTTGCGCAGGGCGGCGGTGGTCTCGGCGGTGGGTGGGGTGGCGTCGTTGGCTGGCGCTGAAGACGCGGGGGTGGCGGCCTCTGCGGTCGCGGTGGCGGCGGCGTCAGAGGGCGAGGTGGCGGTGGGCGCTGTGGTTGTGGCGGAGGCGGGGGTGCCGGGGAGCAGCGCGAGCGTGACAGCGGCGGCGGCCAGCACCGCCAGGCGGTTGCGCCGTGACACCGGGCGATTGCGCCGGGACACCGGGCGGCTGCGGCATGGCGCGGCGTGGCCGGGTTGCGGTGGGGAGGGGCTGGGGCGTGGCGCCGAGTCGCTGGGCTGCGGTGTCAGATGGCCAGGTTGTGGTGCCGAGGGGCTGAGGTGTGGCGCTGAGTCGCTGGGTTGCGGTGCCGAGGGGCTGAGAGGTGGTGCCGAGTCGCCGGGATGGCGCGCTGAGTCGCCGGGGTGTGGTGTCGGGTGGGAGGTGGGTGTGGACTGCGGGACGGTTGTGCGGGTGGTGGCTGTGGGTCCGGTCGCCGTTTTGGCGGGTTTGGTGCGCATCGAACCTCCGGAGGGTTACTCGCGGACCGCCCCCTGGAGCAGCCCGCGGACGAAGTGGCGCTGGAGGAACAGGTAGAAGATCACGACAGGCGTGGCCACGATGACCGAACCGGCCGCCAGCAGGGTGAACCCGGAGGTGTACTGCCCCTGGAAGAAGGCCAGCCCCAGCGGCGCCGTACGCAGCGACTCGCTGGTCACCATGATCAGCGGGATGAGGAACTCGTTCCACGTCCACATGAACACGAGCACGGTCAGCGTGACGACGGCGGGCCGCGCGGCGGGCAGCAGGACCTGCCACAGGATGCGCCAGCTCGACGCGCCGTCGATGCGGGCCGCCTCGACGATCGCGCGGTTCGAGGCCAGGAAGTACGCCCGCATCCAGAACGTGCCGAACGCCACAGACAGCGCCACCTGCGGCAGCGTGATCGACCAGAACGTGTCGATCAGCCCGAGGGAGCGCAGGTCGAAGTAGAGCGGCACCGCCACGGCCTCGCTCGGCATCATGATCCCGAGCATGAACAGGTAGAACAGCAGGGACCGGCCGCGGAAGCGCATCGTGCCGAACGCGTACCCGCTCATGATGGACAGCACGACGCTGACGACCACGACGAACACCGACACGGCCAGGCTGGTGCGCAGGTAGGAGCCGAAGCGGCCGATCTCCCAGGCGGCCGCGAAGTTCGCCAGGCCGGACGTGCCGCCGCTGTCGGCCGGGCCGAGGGCGGCCGTCAGGATGACGATGATCGGGTAGAGGGCGAAGGCGGCGAACACGGACAGGATGACGTAGTTCGCCACCCGCTCCCCGCGAGAAATCATGAAGCTCTCCCAGGTGGGCGGTGGGGGGTGACCAAGTCCCCGTACGGGCGGCGCCGGTTCATGAGACGTTCCTGTCCGCGAACCGGTTGATCCCGAACGAGATCACAAAGATCACCACAGTGAGCGTGACGCCGATGGCCGCCGCCGACCCCACCTGCCCCAGCCCGAAAGCACGGTGATAAACCTCGTAAGAAGGCACGGACGTGGAATCCCCCGGCCCCCCGCGCGTAGTCACGTAAACCAGGTCGAACGTGCGCAGCGCGGCGATCACCGTCAACGTCAGCGCCACCGCGATCTCCGCCCGCACCGACGGCAGCGTGACGGAGAAGAACTCGCGCACGGCCCCCGCCCCGTCCAGCCGCGCCGCCTCGTACAGGGACAGGGGGATGCGGCTCATGCCGGCCAGCAGCAGCACCGTCACCAGCCCCGTCTCGAACCAGGTGCCGACCACCCCCACCGCCGGCAGCGCGAAGGTGTAGTCGCCCAGCCAGCCGCGGGTCAGGGAGTCGAGCCCGAGCGCGCCGAGCAGCGTGTTGAGGGAGCCGTCCGGGGCGTAGACGCGCCGCCACGCCACCGCGACCACCACCATGGCGATGACCTGCGGCAGGAACACGACGGTGCGGAAGAAGCCCAGCCCGCGCACCTTGGCGTGGTTGAGTATCGCGGCCAGCGTCAGCCCGATGACGAGCGGCGCGCCGGCGTAGAAGATCATGAGGACCAGGGCGTGCGCGAAGGCCGCCCGCAGGCTCTCGTCGGCGACGATGGCCACGTAGTTGTCGAGCCCTGCCCAGGTGCCGAGGGACAGGCCGTCCCAGTCGAACAGGGAGATCTGCACGGCCCGGCCGATCGGGTACAGCAGGAAGATCGCGTAGACGGCGAAGGCGGGCAGCAGGTACAGGTAGGCGACGCGACGGGGCTCGCCGGGGGGTGCCGCCATGCTCAGCCGTTGCTCTCGGCGAAGGTCTTGTAGTCCTTCTCCAGGGTGGCGAGGAACTCCTGCGGCGCCGCCTTCTTGGCGAGCAGGTCCTGAAGGGCCGCGCCGAGGGTGTCGGCGAAGGTGGGGGTGGCGTAGTCGAGGTACGGCACCAGCCCGTCCTTGCCGGTCACCGTCCCGAACGCGGTGAACACGTCCTTCTGCGGACCCTCCGCCACCGTCTGCGCGGCGGTGTCGGCGACCGGCAGGTTGCCGGTCTCGGTGAGCACCTTCATCGCGTCGGCGTCGGTGATGAAGTCGATGTACGCCGCCGCCGCGTCCGGGTGCGGGCTCTTGGCCGTGACGGCGAACGGCAGGCCCGTCCCCCCGGTCGCCACCGGCGCCGCGTCCGGCGTGGCGCCCGGCGGCAGCATGAACGCGAGGTCCGCGCCGAGCGCCTTCTGCAGGTCGGCCAGCAGCCAGGTGCCCGCGATCAGGAAGACGCCCTGGCCCTTGCCGAACGCCTGCCACGCCGCGTCGTACCCCTGCCCGTTGAAGCCCTTGGCGAAGTACCCCTTGTCCACCCAGCTCACGAGCTGCTCGGCGGCCTTGACGTTCTCGGGGGTGTTCCAGGAGGCGCCCTTGCGGCCGAACGCGAGCGTGCCGATCTGGCCGGGCGGCACGGTACGGCCCTGCACGGTGCCGAACACGTGCACGGCCGGCCACTTGTCGAGGTTGCCGAACTGCAGGGGCACCTCGCCGGCCGCCTTGGCCTTGTCCAGGGCGGTCTCGAACTCGGCCCACGTCCTCGGCGGCTCCAGGCCGAGCCGCTTCAGCTTGGCGGCGTTGTAGAAGAGGCCGACGACCTCGCCGACCTGCGGCAGGCCGTACAGGTTGCCCTCGCCGAAGAGCTTGCCGTCGGCGCTGTAGCGGGAGTAGCGCAGCACCGACTCCGGGTAGCGCTGCTTCCAGCCGTACGCCTCCGCGTAGTCGTCCAGCGGACGGAGCTGGCCCGCCTTGACGAACGCGCCCATCGCGGAGCGGCCGTTGTTGGCCTCCACCACGTCGGGCGGCTCGTTGCCGCTCAGCGCCAGGCGCAGCGTGGTGTTCAGGTCGTCGAAGGAGCGGGAGACGCGGTTCAGCTTGATGTTGGGGTACTTGGCCTGGAACGCGGCGTTCAGCTTCTCCATCTGGGCGGCCTGGCCGCCGCGGACCTCCTGGTCCCAGACCGTCAGGGTGACGTTGCCGAGCGCGGAGGCGTCGGTGCGGACGGCCGTGGCGGACGGCTTCGAGGCGGCCGGGGGAGGGGCGGAGGAGCCGGGCGCGCACGCGGCCGAGCACACGGCCACGGCGCCCGCGGCCAGCAGGGCCAGCGCTCCGACCCGGTGCGGCCGTCGCCGGTGGGCGGTCGGGGTGCCGGCTTCGCGCGGCTGCGGCTTCTCGGCGGTCAACGGCTTCTCGGGGGTCAACGGCTTACTCCTTCTGCGCGGGCGCGCGAGGCGCATCCGGTTCCCCGCCGCCGGAGGGGTTCTCGCCGGCGGGGTGTGTCACGTTAGAGTCCGCACGCTTCCCCGGGACGGGCGGTGCCATGCCGACGTCGGCGTACCGGGCGATGGTGGCGGCGGCACGGCGCACGGCCCCCACCGGCACCGAGGGCACCAGCCGGTCGAGGAAGGCGTAGCGGCGGGCCAGCGCGCTGCCGTAGGCGCCGCTGTGGTCGGCGGCGGCCCGCACCTCGTGCCACCAGTCGGCGATGTCGCCCCATCCTGGCGCCGCCAGCGAGCCGCCGAACTGCTGCACCGCCAGCGCCGCGCACACCCCCGCGAACGCCAGCCGGTCGGCCAGCGGCCAGTGGGACAGCGTGCCGAGCACGATGCCGGCGCCGAACACGTCGCCCGCGCCGGTCGGGTCGAGCGCCGTCACGCGGGGCGCGGGCACGAACGCCTCCTCGCCCGTCGTCGAGTCGATCGCCATGGCGCCGTTGGCCCCGTCGGTCACCACGGCCAGCGGCACCTTGTCGGCGATCGCGTACAGCGCGTCCCTCGGCGTGTCCGTGCCGGTGTAGGCCATGGCCTCGGTCGCGTTCGGCATGAACGCGTGGCAGACGTCCAACTGGTCGAGCACCGAGCGCGACCAGACGCCCGACGGGTCCCAGCCCACGTCGGCGAAGATCAGCGAGCCCTCGCGGCGCGCCAGCTCCGCCCAGTTGCACGCGCTGCCGGGCTCGCCCAGCGGCTCCTCCGCGGACAGGCTCACGATCACCGCGCGGGAGCGCGGCGGCGAGCCGATCATCGCGGAAGCCGTCATGGGCGCGGGATGGCCGTGCGTGACCATGCTGCGGTCGCGGTCGACCGCCATGGAGACCGTCACCGGCGAGTGCCAGTGCTCGAACCGCCTGGACCTGGACAGGTCCACCGCTTCCTGCCGCTCCAGCGTGCGCCAGCAGAAGTCGCCGTAGTCGTCGTCGCCGAACGCCGCCGCCAGCGACGTGCGCAGCCCCAGCCGGCTGGTCGCGATGGCCAGGTTGGCGATGCCGCCGGGACACGAGCCCATGCCTTCGGCCCAGATCTCCGTGCCGGCCGCGGGCATCGCCGGCAGGCCGGTGAAGATGATGTCCAGGAAGACAGTCCCGGCCAGGAAGACGTCGAACTGCGGACCCTCCGGGGTGCGCTCGCCGGCGAGAGGGTCGTACGCCTGGACAGACACGGGAATAGGTCCTCCTCGACACACCGGTTGTGCGCAATCTTGCACGTTTGCTCGAACACTTCAAGTGCACGATGCTCACTTCTGCGCGAATTTGACTGATAGGATCCCGCTGTGCTCCAGCGCCTCCGGCATGCCGAGATCATGCGCCGCGTCCGCGTCTCCGGTGCCACGAGCGTGCGCGATCTCGCGAGTCAGCTCGGCGTGAGCCCGTCCACCATCCGCAGGGACCTCGAGGTGCTCGACCGCGACGGCACCCTGCGCCGCGTCCGGGGCGGCGCGCTGCCCTGCGCCGACGCCGACGCCGACCGGCCGTTCGCCGAGGTGGCGGGCACGGACGAGCAGGATAAGGAGGCGGTCGCCGCCCGTGCCGCCCGGCTCGTCGCCGACGGCGACGTGGTGCTGCTCGACATCGGCACCACCACGATGCGGCTGGCCCGGCGGCTGCGCGGGCGGCGTGTCACCGTGGTGACCTCCAGCCTGGCCGTCCTCGACGTGCTGCGCGCCGACCCGGAGGTGGAGCTGCTGCTGCTCGGGGGCATGGTGCGCAGGCCGTACCACTCGCTGGTGGGGGTGCTGACGGAGGCGGCGCTCGGGCAGGTGGTGGCCGACCGGGTGTTCCTGGGCGCCAGCGGGGTGCGTCCGGACGGGCAGCTCGTGGACACCACGCTGGCCGAGGTGCCGCTCAAGCGCGCCATGATGGCGGCGGCCGGGCAGGTCGTGCTGCTGGTGGACCGGCACAAGTTCCCCGGCACCGGCGCGCTGCGGGTGTGCGGGCCCGAGGACATCGATGTGCTCGTCACCAACGACGGCGCCGACGAGGCCACGCTGCGCGCCTGCGCGGCGGCGGGCGCGGAGGTCCTGCTCGCGTGAACGAGGTTCTCCTGAGGCGGCGAGGTCCTGCTCGCGTGAACGACGGGAAGGGATGCGGATGAGGCTGGCCGTTCTGGGCGGCGGGGGGTTCAGGGTCCCGCTCGTGTACGGCGCGCTGCTGCGCGACACCGCCACCAAGCCGCGGGTGGAGGAGGTGGTGCTGTACGACGTCTCGCCCGGACGGCTGGAGACCGTGTCCCACGTGCTGCGCGGCATGGCCGCCGGACACGACGACCCGCCGCTCGTCCGCACCACGACCGACCTCGACACCGCGCTGCGCGACGCGACCTTCGTCTTCTCCGCCATCCGGGTGGGCGGCCTGGCGGGCCGCACCGCCGACGAGCGCGTCGCGCTGGAGCTGGGCCTGGTCGGGCAGGAGACGACCGGTCCGGGCGGCGTCGCGTTCGGGCTGCGCACGGTGCCCGTCGCGGTGCGCGTGGCGGAACGGGTGGCCGCGCTCGCGCCCGGCGCGTGGGTCATCAACTTCACCAACCCGGCGGGCATGATCACCGAGGCGATGCGGCGGGTGCTCGGCGACCGCGTGATCGGCATCTGCGACTCGCCGATCGGGCTCGTACGGCGCGCCGCCGCCGCACTCGGGCTCGACCCCGCCCGCGTCTCACCCGACTACGCGGGGCTCAACCACCTCGGCTGGTTGCGCGGCCTCACCCACGACGGTCAGGACGTGCTGCCCAGACTTCTCGCCGACGACGC
This sequence comes from Nonomuraea monospora, assembly GCF_039531895.1. Lineage (NCBI taxonomy): Bacteria > Bacillati > Actinomycetota > Actinomycetes > Streptosporangiales > Streptosporangiaceae > Nonomuraea > Nonomuraea monospora. The sequence continues at coordinate 196,784 of NZ_BAAAQX010000021.1, read as the reverse complement.
GCTGCTGGGGCAGGTCGAGGAGGCGCGGCTGTTCGGGCCCGGCTGGGTGCGGACGCTGGAGGCGCTGCCGAACGAGTACCTGTACTACTACTACTTCACGCGGGAGGCGGTGGCGGGAAGCTCGGGGCGTACCCGGGGGGAGTCGCTGCTGGAACAGCAGGACCGCTTCTACGCCGCCGTCCGCGCCCGGCCGGGGGAGGCGCTGGCCGAGTGGACGCGGGCGCGCAGGGAGCGGGACACCTCGTACATGGCGGAGGCCCGCGACGCCACGGGCGCGGGCGAGCGCTCCGCCGCCGACCTGGAGGCGGGCGGGTACGAAGGGATCGCGCTGGCCCTCATGGCCGCCATCGCGCGCGGCGAGCCCAGCACCATGATCCTCAACGTGCGCAACGGCACGGCGGTGCCGGGGCTGCCGCCGGACGCCGTCGTCGAGATCCCCTGCGCGGTGGACGGCGCCGGGGTCCGGCCGCTGGCCACCGGGGGGTTGCCCGGGCGGTTCCTGGGGCTGGTGCAGCAGGTCAAGGCGGTGGAGCAGACGGTTATCGAGGCGGCGCTGACAGGGTCGTCGCGGCTGGCGGTGGCGGCGTTCGCGTTGCATCCGCTGGTGGATTCGGTGAGCACGGCTGAGCGGCTGCTGGACGGGTATCGCGCCCGCATCCCGGAACTGGCGGCGGTCTTCCCGTCCTGACCCGCGACGCACGGCACGCGGCGCACGGCACGGCGCACGGCACGAGGGCGCCGCAGCCGCGCCCGCCCTTGCGCGGCTTCCGAAGGACCCCGGCCGAAGTACGGCGGGATCGTCGCGTCGGGAGGGTCAGGGGGCGGCGAACGGGTCGCGGCGGGTGAAGCGGGCCGTGGCGAACCGCCAAGCGATCTTGCCCGGCGTCAGCCACCGCACCCGGGCCCCGTTACGCGCCCCGCCGACCACCCGGTCAGCCAGCCAGGGCGCCACGGTCTCCACCCGATCGGCCAGGATCGACAACACCCGCGACGCCCGCCGCCGCTCCTCCTCCGAATACCCGAACGTCAGCAGATCGGTGACCACCATCCCGGGGCTGAGCAACCCCACCCCCACCCCCGGCGGCACCTCCTTGGCCAGCGCGTCCGTGAGGTAGCCGACGGCCCGCTTGGTGGCGCCGTACACGCCGAGCCCCGGCACGAGCCGCCCGTCGGTGCCGAGCCCCTCCATGTTCCACACGTGACCACCGCCCTGCGCCGCCATGCCGGCGATGGCGACGGCGCAGCCGTTCAGCACGCCGACGAGGTTCACGTCCACGACGTGCCTGGCCTGGTCGGCGGGCAGCCGCCAGGCGGGCTCGCGCGGATGTGAGACGCCCGCGTTGTTGATCCACACGTCCACCCGCCCGCAGGTGTCGGCGGCGTGGTCCCACAGCGCCTGGAGCTGGTCGCGGTCGGCCACGTCGGCGACGAGGCCGGGCAGGCCGCACGCCCGCACCCGTTCCGGGTCGGTGCCGCACACCACGACCTGGTGCCCCCGCTCCACCAGGGCCCGCGCCAGGCCGAGCCCGAGGCCCCGCGTGCCGCCCGTGATAACGACAGTGCTCATCCGGCCACCGCCTCGGCCCTGGCCGCCGCCGTGGCCTTGATGCCGCTCTCCAGGAACCGTCCGATGAGCCGCCGTTCCTCGGCCGTGAACGCCTCGATCGCCTCCGTCAGGTGCCGTCCGAGCGGGGCGAAGAAGCGGCGGGCCAGCACGGCGGCCTGCTCGTTCAGCGTGACCTCGACCTTGCGCCGGTCGGTGGCGCTGCGCCGCCGCTCGACGTGCCCTGCGTGCTCCAGCCGGTCGATCAGCGCGGTGGTGGCGGGCGGGCTGAGGTTGAGCGCCGTCCCGAGCCCGCCCGGCGTGAGCGGGGTGCCCGCGCGGGCGGCGTCGAGGATGACGACGAGCGCGTTGAGGTCGGTCCGGTGCAACCGGTGCAGGGCGGCGAAGCGTTCGGCGAACCGGTCGCTCTCCACGTTCAGTGCTCGCATCATCACCATCAGCTCGAACGCGCCGGGCGCGTCCTCGTTCGCTGTCATGCCCACTAGCATTCCATGATGGAAACATTCCATGATGGAAATACTTGAACGGAGTCCTCCCATGACAGCGCTGCGCAACGTCAGCGCGGGCCGCGCCCTCCTGCTCGGCGTGGCGGCCAGCGCGGCGATGACCGGGCTGATCTGGCTGCTCGGCGGACGGTTGCAGGGCATCGAGCTGCTGCCCGACCAGGGCGCGTCCTGGTACTACTGGAAGCTCCCGCACCCCACGCTCTGGACCAGGCTGTCGGCGTGGCTCGGCTACGCGGCCCACCAGATCGCGTTCTGGTGGCTGATCTACTACGCCCAGACCAGGGTCCGCCGCTACACCTCGGGCCTGCACCCGGTCAACGTCGTCGCGCTGGCCGTGAACACCGGCTTCATCGCCCTGCACACGCTGCAGACCCACCTGTTCTACGACGGGCTCGCCCAGGACGTGTCCATCTTCAGCTCGCAGGGCTCAGTGGTGCTGCTGCTCGTGGTCGTGCTGCTGATGGAGAACCGGCGGCGCGGCCTGTTCGCCGGCAAGCCCGTCCCCCTCGGCCGGGCCGTGGTCGACTTCGCCTGCCGCTACCACGGCTACCTGTTCAGCTGGGCCGCCGTCTACACCTTCTGGTACCACCCGGCGGAGGCCACCTCAGGCCACCTGATCGGCTTCTTCTACATGTTCCTGCTGCTTCTGCAGGGCTCGCTCTTCCTCACCAGAGCGCACACCAACCGCTGGTGGACGTTCACCCTGGAGGCCATGGTGGCCGTGCACGGCACGCTGGTGGCCGTCATGACCTCCGGGCCGGACGGGGCGTGGCCGATGTTCCTGTTCGGCTTCCTCGGGGTGTTCGTCATCACGCAGATGCACGGTCTCGGGCTGTCCGCCGCCGTCCGGTGGGTGCTGGCCGCCTGTTACGCCGGCGCCGCTCTTCTTGTGTACGGGGTGCGCGGCCATCTCGTCGGCGCGGTCACCGAGTCCGTCAGGATTCCCGTGATCGAGTACCTGCTGGTCGGTGTGCTCGCGCTGCTGCTGTGGCTCGGCCTGCGCGCCGCCGCGATCTTCAGACGGCCCTCGCCCCAGCCCCCGTCCCGGCCCTTGTCTCCGCCCTTGTCCGGGGGCCCGTCTGAGGCACCGTCCGAGATTCCGTCCGAGATTCCGTCCGAGATTCCGTCCGAGGTTCGGTCAGGAGCTCCGCGAGGTGGTCAGCGAGCGCGGTGAGCCGGTCCAGCGGCGCGCCGCCGCGCGCGACGCGGAACCCGTGGCGGCGGCCCCAGAACCCGGCCCGCACGGCGTGGAACTGAGCCCACCGCCGCACCCGCTCACGGTCCAGCCCGGCCTCCCCGGCGAACACGTCGAGGACGCGGTGCACGGCCGCGCCCAGCTCGTCCGCCTCGGCCAGCCTGAACGCGAGCGACTTGAGCAGCGTGCCGCCGTCGTAGGCGGGATCCCCCACATACCCCTTGGGGTCGACGGCCAGCCACGGCTCGCGGCCGGCGCGCAGGATGTTCCTCGGGTGCAGGTCGCCGTGGACGAGCAGGTCGGGCTGGGCGGGGCCGAGCTCGCGGGCGGTCGCCACGGCTTCGCCCACCACGCGGGCGGGCATCGTGTGCGGCAGCTCGGCGGCGTCCTCGCGCAGCTCCCGCTCCCACTCGCCGGCCTGCTCCCTCAACCGGGGCAGGCCGGGCGGGGCGGGGATCGCCAGCCGGCGGCTGAGGCGCCCCGCCACCGTCGCCATCTCCTCCACGTCGCCGCTCTCCGCCAGGGTTTCCGGCCGGACCCGTTCCAGCAGCATGGCGTACCGGTCGTCGGCGCGCTCGTACAGGTGGACGGCGCCGCGCCCGCCCCACACGGCGAAGGCGTCCGGCTCGTGCACGTTGCCGGGATGCGGGAACGACACCTTCAACACGGCCCCCACACCGCCGGCCCACCGCACGTCTTTTGCGCCGTCCGCCTGCCACACGGCGTCCCCTGCGTCCGCGTGCCGTGTGGCGTCCAATGCGTCGGCCTGCCGCATGGAGTCCCCTGCGTCCGCTTGTCGTATGGGGCCGTCGCCGTCCGTCCGGCGCACGGGGACGATCACGCCGACGCCGCCGTGCAGCACCTCGCCGTCGGGCACGCACTTCCACCGCTCCAGCAGCTCCGCCACGATCCCGGGCAGCTTCGCCAGCCAGGCCGCCCCGGCCGCGCCCTCCCGTTCGACCGCGGCGCGCGCGAACGTCTCCGGGATCACGCGTCGAACCAGGGCCGGCCGTCGGCCCAGTGCCGCACCCAGCCCGCGAAGCCGGGCTCGCCCGTCGTGTGGCCGAACTCGGCGCCGAAGGGGGCGGCGCCCTCGCCGGTGATGTTCCAGACGTGGCCGCGATGGGGGCCGGTGACGATCAGGTGCCAGTACATGCCGCAGCCGTCCGTGCCCAGCACGATCGAGCCCGCGTCGTAGACCGGGCCGAGCAGCGCCTCGATCTCCTCGTCCGGGCGCGGGTCGTCCTCCCACACCCACGGCTCGGTCAGCGGGAACGGCTCGGCCAGCACCCGTTCGGGCCGGTCGCCGCCCCAGTCGTCGGGCAGCTCGGCCAGCGCCTCCAGGCCGAAGTCGGGCGGGCCGGTGTGGGAGCCGTCGCAGATCTCGGCCACGAACGTGCGGTACGGCTCGGGCAGGACGACCCCGTGCTCGGCCTCGAAGGCGCGGACGGCGTCCCAGCCCAGGGGAGGACCGCCGCCGGGGAAGGCGGCCCGCAGGGCGGCGAGGTCGGCGGGGCTCGCGTGGTCGGTGTTCACGGTCACCATGATCACACCCCACCGGCGTGCGCGGTCACCGCGATCACCGTGATCCCAGCCCGCCGGTGTGCGCGGTCACCGCGATCACGTCTTGCGGGGACGCGTGATCACCGTGATCCCACCTCGTGCGGATGCGTGATCCCCGTGATCACGCCTCGCCGGGTCCGGCCACACCCGTCACCGAGCCGCCCGCGTCGGTCGTGTACCGCCCCTTGGACAGGTCGAGCAGCACCAGCACGTTCCCGAACGGATCGGCCACCACCGCCAACCGGCCCACCGGAATGTCAGCGGCCTCGGCCACCACCCGCCCGCCAGCCGCGACCACCTCGGCGGCGGCCTCGTCCGCCGAGGTGACCAGCCACGCCGGCGCCAGATCGCCCCCGGTGGACAGGACGATCTCCGCGTCGCTCTCGGGCAGCGCCAGCCCGGCCTGGCGGAGCTCGTCGTTGCGCCACAGCAGCTCGTGCCCGAGCCTGTCCCGGTAGAACCGCAGGCCAGCGTCGAGGTCAGGCACAGGGACGGCGACGGAGTCGATCTTCCTGATCAGCGGGGACACCGCGTCAGGCTCCCTCGTGGTTCATCGGGAAGAGCCGCTCGGTGACCGCCATCCACGCCGCGAACACCAGGCAGCCGCCCTCGAAGGCGACGAGCCGCGCGTCCCACGCCTCGCCGGGCTGCCCGGCCCGCGCCGACGCGCGCAGCAGCGCCAGCCCGCCCGCCAGGTTGGCCGCGCCCCACAGCAGGTTGACGCCCGGCCCGGACCGGCGCCCCGCCAGCGGGGTGAGATGGCGGCGGCCGGTGACGGCCGTGGCCAGGTGCGGGGCGCTGTTGCTCACCAGCAGCCCCGCCACGAACGACCGGGCGGCCGGCGTGAACCTCACCGGCCGACCCCCCACCCGTGGGTCTTCATCAGCCGGGCCGCGACCCGGGCGAACCGCTCGCCGTCGAGCACCGCGCCCTCGCGCCTGATGTCGTCCTCGTCGAGCACGAACACCCGGTCCAGCCGCACGTACGACGTCTTGCCGTCACGCCCCCACGCCCCCAGCTCCAGCCAGTCGGGCCCGTCGTCGCCCCTGCTGGACAGCATCATGCCCAGCAGCCGGCGGCCCGTGCGGCCCACGACCAGCAGCGGCCGGTCCTTGCCCCGCGACGGGTCCTCCTCGTACGGCACCCACGCCCAGATGATCTCCCCCGGGTCGGCCAGGCCGTCGAGGTCGGGGGAGTAGGCCAGGGTGACGGCCTCCCGGAGTGAGTGGATCTCGCGTACCGCGCCCCGGGACGGCCGGGGGTCCTCACCTAGATCGCGCATCTACCGGAGCTTACGGACCTCCGCGCGGGTCAGGCCAGCCCGGAGAAGAACTCGCGGACGTCCGCCACGAACAGATCAGGCGCCTGGAGCGCGGCGGGAAAGGGGTAGTGTGCGCGCTCGGCGGTTCGCCTGATCTCTGTCTAGAATATCGTTCTGTGACATCAGCGTTCTTCACGCACAAAAGGGACGAGCTGGTCCCCGCCCCCCACGCCCGCGGCCCCTGGTCCCCCGACATGCTCCACGGCCGCCTGCTCGGCGGGCTGGCCGCCCGTGCCCTGGAGGAGCGGTACGCCGAGCCGGGCCTGCGCTTCGCCCGGCTGACCGTGGACCTGTTCCGCAACAGCCCGATGCTCCCCGTCACCGTGGAGACCACGCTGGTCAGGGACGGCCGCAGGATCCGGGTGGCCGACGCCGTGATCTCCACCGAGCAGGGCGTGATCGCGCGGGCGTCCGGCGTGCTGCTGCGGGAGAGTGAGCAGCCCGGCGGCGAGCGGGCGCTGGTCACCCCCGCCTGGGACGAGCCGCCGCCCGCCGCGCCGCCGACCGAGGGTGACGGGTGGCGGCCGCCGTTCGATCTGTGGTGGGTGAGGCCGTTCGGTGAGCCGGGGCGGGCCTGGCTGCGTGAGAAGCACCCGCTGGTGGACGACGAGCCGCTGACCCCGTTCGTACGGACGGCGCTGGCCGCCGACTTCGCCAGCCCGCTCGCCAACGCCCAGCGGGACGGGCTGCGCTTCATCAACGCCGACTACACGCTGACGCTCGCCAGGCTGCCCGAGGGCGACCTGGTCGGGGTCGAGTCCACCGGGCACGCCAGCGCCGACGGCGTCGCCACAGGTCAGGTGACCATGCACGACACCGCCGGGCCCATCGGCTTCTGCCTGGTGACGGCGCTCGCCAACCCGGTGATCGGCAGCGGCCGCTGAGACCCGCCGCCGCACGGTCGGCGAGAGCCATGCCGGTCGCGTCCGTGCGGGCGGCAGAAGCCGTACGGGCGGTAGAAGCCGTGCGGGCGGTAGAAGCCGTGCGGGCGGCAGAAGCCGTGCGGGCGGCAGAAGCCGCGCCGGTCGGGCCGTACGAGAGCCGAGTGCTGCTCGCCGACCCGATGACAGACAGGTGAGGGCTACGCCGGCCGCTCCGTGCGGTCGCCGGACCAGTCCGTGTGGAAGGTGCCCTCCTTGTCCACCCGGCGGTAGGTGTGCGCGCCGAAGAAGTCGCGCAGTCCCTGCACCAGCGCCGCCGGGAGGCGGTCGCGGCGCAGCCCGTCATAGTAGGCCAGGGCCGAGGAGAAGCCGGGCGTCGGCACGCCGATCTGCACCGCGGTGGTGACGACGCGCCGCCACGACTCCTGCGCCGTCTCCAGCGCGCCCGCGAACGTCGGGTCGGCGAGCAGCGTCGGCAGGTTCGGGTTCGCGTCGTACGCCGCCCTGATCCGGTCGAGGAACTTGGCGCGGATGATGCAGCCGCCCCGCCAGATCGTGGCCATGGCGCCCAGGTCGAGGTCCCAGCCGTACTCCTTCGAGGCCGCCGCCATCTGGTCGAAGCCCTGGGCGTAGGCGACGATCTTGGAGGCGTACAGGGCCTGCCGCACGTCCTCGATCAGCTCGCGCCCGCCGACCCCGGACAGCTTCGGCCCGGCCAGCGACTGGGCGGCGGCGCGCTGCTCGGGGTGGCCCGACAGGGCCCGCGCGAACGTGGCCTCCGCGATGCCCGTCACGGGAACGCCCAGGTCGAGGGCGCTCTGCACGGTCCAGCGGCCGGTGCCCTTCTGCTCGGCCTGGTCGACCACGAGGTCCACGAACGGCTTTCCGGTCTCGGCGTCCACCTGGTCGAGCACCTCGGCGGTGATCTCGATCAGGTAGGAGTCGAGCTCGCCGCGGTTCCACTCCCTGAACACCTCGGCCAGCTCCGCCGGCGTCGCGCCCAGGGCCTGCCGCAGCAGGTCGTACGACTCCGCGATGAGCTGCATGTCGGAGTACTCGATGCCGTTGTGCACCATCTTCACGAAGTGCCCGGCGCCGTCGGGGCCGACGTGCACGGAACACGGCACGCCGTCCACCTTGGCCGCGATGTCCTGCAGGATCGGGCCGAGCGCCTCCCACGACTCCTTCGAGCCGCCCGGCATGATGCTCGGGCCGTTCAGCGCGCCCTCCTCGCCGCCGGAGATGCCGGTGCCGACGAAGTGCAGGCCGCGCTCGCGCAGCGCCGCCTCGCGCCGCCGGGTGTCCTCGAAGTGCGCGTTGCCGCCGTCGACGATCATGTCGCCCGGCTCCATCAGGTCGGCGAGCTGGTCGATCACCGCGTCGGTGCCGGCGCCCGCCTTCACCATGATGATCGCGCGCCGCGGCCGCTTCAGCGAGGCCACGAAGGCGGCGAGGTCCTCGGACGGGATGAACGTGCCCTCCCCGCCGAACTCCTTCACCAACTGCTCGGTACGGCTGTGCGACCGGTTGTGCACGGCCACGGCATAGCCGTGCCTGGCCAGGTTGCGGGCCAGGTTGCGCCCCATGGTCGCCAGACCGGTGACGCCGATGTCTGCCAAGTCCATCTCAGCTCCTCTTTGGGGAATACGCATGATCCAGCTCGGGGGTTCGCGGAGATATTCCCATGTCAATCACTTTGACGGACCCCGAGCTCGTCGAGCCGGTCGAGCATGTCCGCCGGGTCGGCGTACACCCTGAACGCGCCCGCGCGCTCCAGCTCGTCCCTGCCGTACCCGCCGGACAGCAGCCCGATGCCCAGCGAGCCGGCCCGGCGGGCGGCGAGCAGGTCCCAGACGCTGTCGCCCACCACCATGGCGTGCGCCGGATCGACCCGCACCAGCGCCGCACCGGCGAGGAACAGGTCGGGGTCCGGCTTGGCCCGGCGCACCAGGTCGCGGGTGACCATCGGGGTGTCGCCGGGCAGGTCGAGCATGCCCAGCGCGAGGCGGGCCGTCCGGGCGTACCCGCTGGTGCAGATCGCCCACGGCACGCTGCGCGCGCTCAGCTCGCCCAGCAGCTCCTTCGCGCCGGGCAGCGGCTTGACGGAGCCGACCTGCTGCTCGTACGCGTCGGCGTGGTGGGTCTGCAGCTCGTCGATCTGCTCCCGGGTCAGCTTGAGCCCGGTCTCGCGCAGCAGCGCGCTGACGAACAGCCCGCCGCTCATGCCGATGCGCCGGTGGATCCGCCACACCGACAGGTCGATGCCCATCCCGGACAGCGCCTGCCGCCAGGCCACCACGTGCTGGTAGACGCTGTCGATCAGGGTGCCGTCCAGGTCGAACAGGAACGCGGGGGTGGGTGCCTCCGGGAAGTCGTACATGCGTCCATGACACCATGGCCGCTATGCGGATCATCATCGCGGGGGGACACGGGAAGATCGCGCTGCGGCTGGCCGCCAGGCTCAAGTCGGGGGCGGTGGGTCTGGTACGCAATCCGGCGCACCTCGCCGACGTCGAGGCGACCGGGGCCGAGGCCGTGCTGTGCGACCTGGAACGGGCGAGCGTCGAGGAGGTCGCGCGGATCGTCGAGGGGGCCGACGCCGTCGTCTTCGCCGCGGGCGCGGGCCCCGGCAGCGGCGCGGCCCGCAAGGACACCGTCGACCGCGGCGCGTCCGCGCTGCTCGCCGACGCGGCCGAGCGGGCGGGCGTGCGGCGCTTCATCCAGATCTCCTCCATCGGCGCGGGCAAGCCGATCGCGCCCGGCCGTGACCCAGGTGATGACGAGGTGTGGGCCGCCTACATCAAGGCCAAGACGGAGGCCGAGGAGGACCTGCGGGGCCGCGATCTGGCCTGGACCATCCTGAGGCCCGGCCGCCTCACCGACGAGCCCGGCACGGGGCTGGTGCGGCTGGCGCCCGAGGTGCCGCCGGGCGCGGTGCCGCGCGACGACGTGGCCGCCGTGATCGTGGCGCTCCTGGACAACCCCGGCACGTCCGGGCGGACGCTGGAGCTCGTGTCCGGCGACACCCCGATCATCGACCTCGTGGCTTCGAACGAATGACCTCTTTACCGGTGGTTGGCGTTGTCATGCGGTGAGTGCGGCTAGATGTCCCCTGACTGCGAGGGGGACCTGTGATGTCGAGTTCGTTCTTCGGTGGAGACCCGTTCAGAGGGTTCGAGGAGCTCACCGGCCGCGTGTTCGGCGGCATGGAGGGCTGGCCGCCGTCCCGGCCCAGCGTCCAGCGGGTGGACGTGGGCCGGCTGCTCAGCGCCGAGGCCAGGGAGGTGCTGAGCGACGCGCTGGAGCGCGCGGGCCGGCGCGGCGCCGCCGACCTCGACGTGCTCGACCTGCTGGACGCGCTGACCGACCTCGACTCCGGGCAGGCGTTGCTGCGCGCGGCGGGCGTGGACGTGGGGCGGCTGCGCGACCGCATCGACGACGCCGCCGGGCCCGGCGAGCCCGCCGAGCCGCCCACCACGCTGTCCCCGGCGACCAAACGCGCCATCCTCGACGCCCAGCGCATCTCGCGGGCCCTGCAGTCGTCCTACATCGGCCCTGAGCACCTGCTGCTCGCGCTGGCCGCCAACCCCGACTCCGTCGCCGCCCGCCTCCTGCAGGAGCAGGGCGTCTCGGCGAACGAGCTGCAGCAGGCCCTCATGGCCCGCCCGGCGGGCGGCGGTGGCGGCGGGGGCCGGGGCGACGGCCGCCGCGCCAGTGACACGCCCTCGCTCGACGAGTACGGCCGCGACCTCACCGAGGAGGCCAGGCAGGGCCGCATCGACCCCGTCGTGGGCCGCGAGGACGAGATCGAGCAGTGCATCGAGGTGCTGTCGCGGCGCACCAAGAACAACCCGTGCCTGATCGGCGAGCCAGGCGTCGGCAAGACCGCGATCGTCGAGGGCATCGCCCAGCGCATCGTGAACGGCAGCGTCCCCGACACGCTCAAGGACCGCCGCGTCGTCGCCCTCGACCTGACAGGGATGGTGGCCGGGTCGAAGTACCGCGGCGAGTTCGAGGAGCGCATCAAGAAGGTCATCGACGAGGTGCGGGCGCACGCCGACGAGATCATCGTCTTCATCGACGAGGTGCACACCCTGGTCGGCGCGGGCTCCGCCGAGGGCGGCATGGACGCCGCCAACATTCTCAAGCCCGCCCTGGCCCGCGGCGAGCTGCACGTCGTCGCGGCCACCACCATCGACGAGTACCGCAAGAACATCGAGAAGGACGCCGCGCTCGAACGCCGCTTCCAGCCCATCCTGGTCGCCGAGCCCACCGTGGAGCAGACGGTCGAGATCCTGGCCGGCCTGCGGGACGCGTACGAGGCCCACCACCAGGTCCGCATCACCGACGAGGCCCTCGACGCGGCGGCCAACCTGTCGGCCCGCTACATCTCCGACCGGTTCCTGCCCGACAAGGCCATCGACCTCATCGACCAGGCCGCCGCCCGCGTCCGGCTGCGCTCCAGCACGCCCGGCAGCGACGTGCGCGAGCTGGAGGAACGCCTGCGGTCGCTGCGCCGCGACAAGGACCAGGCCGTCTCCGCCGACGACTTCGACCGCGCCAAGGAGCTGACCGTCCAGATCGACAAGCTCCGCCCCGAGGTGGACCGGGCCAGGCACGGCGAGGACAGCGTGCCGCAGGTCATGGTGGAGGACATCGCCGAGGTCGTCTCCCGCCGCACCGGCATCCCCGTCACCCAGCTCACCGAGCAGGAACGCGACCGGCTCATGCGGCTGGAGGAGCACCTGCACAAACGGGTCATCGGCCAGGACGAGGCCGTCGTCGCCATCGCCGAGGCCGTGCGCAGGGCCAGGGCCGGCCTGTCGGACCCGAACCGGCCCATCGGCAGCTTCCTGTTCCTCGGCCCCACAGGCGTCGGCAAGACCGAGCTGGCCAGGGCGCTCGCGGCGGCGCTGTTCGGCGGCGAGGAGCACATGGTGCGCATCGACATGAGCGAGTTCCAGGAGCGGCACACGGTCTCGCGGCTCATCGGGGCGCCGCCCGGCTACGTCGGGTACGAGGAGGCGGGGCAGCTCACCGAGGCCGTCCGCCGCCGCCCGCACTGTGTCGTCCTGCTCGACGAGATCGAGAAGGCCCACCCCGACGTCATGAACATCCTGCTGCAGATGCTGGACGACGGCCGCCTCACCGACGGCCAGGGACGCACCGTCGACTTCACCAACACGATCGTCATCATGACCAGCAACATCGGCGCGCAGCTCGTCCTGGAGGCCACCGGGGACGTCGAGCAGCAGCTCATGGACCTGCTGCGCCGCTCGCTGCGGCCCGAGCTGCTCAACCGCATCGACGAGACGATCATCTTCAAGCGGCTGGAGCGCGAGCAGCTCCGCCAGATCGTGGACCTGCTGCTGGAGCGGACCCGGCAGCGGCTGCGCGGCCAGGGCGTGACGCTGGAGGTCACGGACGCGGCCAAGGACTGGCTGGCCCAGCGGGGGTACCAGCCCGAGTTCGGGGCGCGGCCGTTGCGCCGGACGGTGCAGCGGGAGCTGGACAACCGGTTGTCGACGATGTTGCTGACCGGGGAGGTGGCGGAGCACGGGAAGGTGACGGTGGACGTCGAGGGCGACCGGCTGAGCCTCAAGGCGCACAACCCGGAACCGGCCGCTCCGGTCGCCTGACCTCCCGTCCTACTCCAGCGCGGCGCGAGCCCGTTCGCGGCATTCGTCCAGAGTGACCTCCGCGAGCGCCTCGCGCACCGCCGGGACGCACACGCCCGCCATCGACAGGCTCGTCACCCCCAGACCGACCAGCAGCGGCGCCAGCAACGGGTCGCCGGCCGCCTCGCCGCACACCCCGACCGGTTTGCCCGCCCGGACGCCCGCCTCCGCGCACCTGGCGATCAGCTCCAGCAGGGCCGGCTGGCGCGGGTCCAGCAGGTCGGCCAGGACGGAGTGCTGGCGGTCGGCGGCGAAGGTGTACTGGGCCAGGTCGTTGGTGCCGATGCTGAGGAAGTCCACCTCCCGCAGCAGCCGCCCCGCGCGCAGCGCCGCCGCCGGGACCTCCACCATCACGCCCACCCGCGCGATGCCCTTGGCGCGCGCCCGCCGGGCGAAGTCGCCCGCCTCCCCGGCCGTGGTCACCATGGGCGCCATCACCCAGGGCTCGGCGCCCGCCTGACGCGCCGCGGTGGCGATCGCGTCGAGCTGGGTGTCCAGGACGCCGGGCAGCAGCCGGTCCACCCGCAGGCCGCGCACGCCCAGCGCCGGGTTCTGCTCCCCGGGGAGGCCGAGGAAGGGCAGCGGCTTGTCGGTGCCGGCGTCGAGCGTGCGCACCACCACGTGCTCCGCCCGGGCGAACACCTCCGCGTAGGCCGAGACCTGCTCCTCGAACGACGGCGGCTGCTTGCGGTCGAGGAACAGGAACTCCGTCCTGAACAGCCCGACCCCTTCAGCGTCCGCCCCGTCCTCACCCTGGGGCAGGTCGGCGGCCGAGCCGATGTTGAGCAGCAGCTTCACCGCGTGCCCGTCGGCCGTGCCGCCCGGCCCGCGGCTCGCCTGGAGCCGGGCCCTGCGCGCCGTCTCACCCTGGACGACCTCGGACGTCTCCTGCTCGCTGAGCCCGATCGCCACCTCGCCGGTGCCGCCGTCCACACCGATCATCGTCCCGTCGTCGAGATCCATGACGCCCGCGCACGCCACCACGGCGGGCAGCCCCCTGCTCCTGGCCAGGATCGCGGTGTGGCTCGTGGGCCCGCCGCGCTCGGTGACCAGCGCCAGCACGTCCGGGCCGAGCCCGGCGGTGTCGGCGGGGGAGAGGTCGGTGGCGACCAGCACGTACGGGTGGCCGGGGGAGGGCAGGCCGGGCATCGGCAGGCCGAGGGCGGAGGCCACGGCGCGGTGCTTGAGATCGTCGAGGTCGGCGGCCCGTTCGGCGAGGTAGCCGCCGAGCGCGGCCAGGGCCTCGCGGTGCTTGGTGAAGGCGGCGTCCAGGGCGTGGGGGGCGGCGTGGCCGCCGGCCGTGTGCCGCTCGGCCTCCTCCAGCAGGATGGGGTCCTCGGCGATCATGGCGAGGGCCTCCAGGATCTCGGCCGCCTCGCCGCCCGCCGCCAGGGCGCGCCGGTTCAGCTCGGCGGCGACCGCCTCCAGCGCCTTGCCGACGGTGGCCGCCTCGGCGCCAGGATCCGTGACGGGGCCGGGGGCGGGCAGCTTCGGCGGCTCGCCCAGCCGGATCATCGGCCCGGCGGCCCGCCCCTGACTGACCCCCAGCCCGACCAGCCGCCCCCCGGCCCCCTCCCAGGGCCCCTTCATGTGCCCACGAGCGCCGCCGTCCCCGCTCGGGCGGTCATCAGCGCGCGCGCCGTCGTCGCGACGCGGGCCGTCGTCAGGCATCGAGGGCCTCTTCCGCGTCCAGGTCGCGGGCCAGCAGCGCCGCCAGCGCGTCCAGCGCCTCCTCGGCCCCCGGCCCCTCCGCCTCCAGCGTGACCTCCGTGCCCTGCACGACCCCGAGCGACAACACCCCCAGCATGCTCTTGGCCGGCACCGTCTTCTCCCCGGCCCGGATCGTCACCGGCACCCCCGACTTCACCGCCGCCTGCACGAACAGCTTGGCCGGACGGGCGTGCAGGCCGCTGGCAGAGCCCACGACCACGGTTCGCTGCGCCATCGCAAACCTCCTCTCAGGGTTCAATGGTGACCTTGATGGCCTCGCCACGGCGGACGAGGTCGATCCCGTCCAGCACGCGCGGCAGCGGCAGCCGGTGGGTGATCAGGTCGGACACCGGCACGGCGCCCTCCGCCACCAGCCGCAGCGCCTCGGCGTTGTGGGCAGGGCTGGAGCCGTTCGCGCCGACGATCGTCAGCTCCCGGTAGTGCACGAGGTTGGAGTCGAGCGCGATGATCGGGTCGTCCTTGGGCAGCCCGCCGAAGAAGCTGATCCGCCCTTGCCGGGCCGCCATCCGCACCGCCTGCTCCTGTGCGGCGCCCGACGCCGCCGCCGTGATCACGACGTCGGCGCCCCGGCCGCCGGTCAGCTTGAGCACCTGCTCGACGGGGTCGGCGTCGACGGCCGCGTCGGGACGGACGAGCTCGGCGGCCATCGCCAGGCGTTCGGCGTTGACGTCCACGAGGAACACCCGGTTCGCCCCGCGCGCCCGGGCCAGCCGCACATGCAGGCAGCCGATCGGGCCCGCGCCCATCACCACCACGTCGTCGCCTGGCCCGACGCGGGCGAGCGTCTGGCCGTTGAGCACGCACGCGAGCGGCTCGGCCACGGACGCCTCCGCGAAGCCCACGCCGTCGGGGATGGCGTTGACGCCGTCCACGGCCAGCACCTTCGCCGGAATGATCATGTACTCGGCGAACCCGCCGTCGTAGTGGTAGCCCATCGACTCCTGGTTCGGGCACACCGTACGGCGGCCGGCCGCGCAGTCGGGGCACGTGCCGCACGGGATCGCGGCGATCACCTGCACGCGGGCGCCGGTGTCCACCACCTCCCCGGCGATCTCGTGGCCCATCACGCGCGGCGGCACGATGTGGTGGTGCCCGAACTTGTAGATCTTGGCGTCGGTGCCGCAGGTCGAGCAGTTGCGTACCCGGATCTTCAGCTCGCCGGGGCCGGCGACCGGCTCGGGCGCGTCCTCGATCCTGATGTCGCCGGGCGCGTGGAAGCGCGCGACCTTCATGTTGTCAGCTCCTTGATGACGTCCGAGACCTCGGTGGCCTCGCGCAGTGCTCGCGCCCGGTCGGGGTCGAGCAGGATCTCGGCCAGCGCCGCCAGCAGCGGCACGTGACCGTCGTCCTTGGCGGCGATGCCGACGCAGAGCGTGACGTGCTCGCCGTCCCAGTCGACGCCGCCGGGGAAGCGCACGACGCAGATCGCGTCGCGCAGGACGTCCCCCTTGGAGGCGTTCGTCCCGTGCGGGATGGCCACGCCCTCGCCGACGTAGGTGGAGATCGACCGCTCGCGTTCGAGCATCGCCTCGATGTACGGCTCCGCGACCGCGCCCACCTCGACGAGCGCCCGCCCGCACCGGTGGATGGCCGCCGTGCGGTCGGGGGCGCTCTCGTGCAGCAGGACGGCCCGCGGGTCGAGCAGGTCGTCACGCATCGACCGTGCCGCCGTTCTTGATGGTGTTCACCAGCCGGGTCACCGCCGGGTCGCCGAGGAAGATCTGGAACGACACCAGTACCTTCCCCGGAGCGGCCGCCTTCGCACGCGCGGCCAGGCCCGAGTGGCACAGGACGACGTCGGCGTCGTCCGGGATGGAGTTGACCGGGGTGTGCTCCACGGTCACGCCGGTCCCCTTGAGCTGCTTCTTGAGCTGGGAGGCGAGCATGACGCTGCTGCCCATGCCCGCGTCGCAGGCCACGATGATCTTGTGGATGTCCTTGCTGTCGATGCCTGCCATGTCTCAGCTCTCCTTCTGGGTGGTTTCTGCGGCGTCGGCGGGCTCGGCCTTCTCGCCCCTGCCGAACCCGAGCAGGACGGCCGCGACGGCGAACGTCACGCCGGTCGCCACCAGGATCCCGAGGCTGGAGCTGAGCCAGCCGCCCTTCGGGGTGACCGCGAGGTAGGCGAAGATGCTGCCGGGTGACGGCGTGGCGACCAGGCCGGCGCCGGTGACCATGAACGTGAACACCCCGGCCGCGCCGCCCACGATGACGGCGAGGATGAGGCGGGGCTTCATGAGCACGTACGGGAAGTAGATCTCGTGGATGCCGCCGAAGAAGTGGATGATCATCGCGGCGGGGGTGGTCGGCCGCATGGCGCGCGGGCCGAAGAGCAGGAACGCCAGCAGCAGGCCCAGGCCGGGCCCCGGGTTCGACTCCAGCATGAACAGGATCGACTTGCCCGTCTCGGCGGCCTCTGCCACGCCCAGCGGGCTCAGCACGCCGTGGTTGATGGCGTTGTTCAGGAACAGCACCTTGGCCGGCTCGATCAGCACGGAGGAGATCGGCAGCAGGTTGTTGGTGATCAGCCACTCCACCGCGTTGCCTGCGGCGGTGGTGACGGTCTGGACGATCGGGCCGATGCCGTAGAAGCCGACGATGGCCATCGCGCCGCCCACGATGCCGGCGGAGAAGTTGTCCACCAGCATCTCGAAGCCGGCCTTGGTGCGCTCCTCCGTGAACTTGTCCACATATTTCAGGATCAGAGCGGTGAGCGGGCCGATGATCATGGCGCCGAGGAACATCGGCGATTCCGTGCCCACCACGACGCCCATCACCGCGACGGCGCCGACGACCGCACCGCGCTGCCCGTGCACCATCCGGCCGCCGGTGTAGGCGATGAGGACCGGGAGCAGCGTCCCGATGATGGGGCCGACCATCTTCGCGAGGTCCTCGTTGGGCAGCCAGCCCGTCGGGATGAACAGGGCGGTGATCAGGCCCCAGGCGATGAACGCGCCGATGTTCGGCATGATCATGCCGGCCAGGTGGCCGCCGATGCGCTGGATGGTGGCCTTGACTCCGGTCCCGGTGACCGGAGGGGTGTAGGTGTCGGCCATGGACGTGCTCCTTCTGGGGGGTTGAGCAGCCGCTTTCTCTGTCGGGATGCGTGCGCCGGGGCTCTTCAGACGAGGGAGTTCGGGGGCCCTCAGGAGAAGGGGGTTTCGGGTGAAGGGGAGGTCGGAGCTATCAGGCGAAGCGTTGGGGTGTAGGGGAAGGTCGGGGTTCAGGCGAAGGGTCGGAGTTCGGGCGAAGGGTCAGGGTTCAGGCGAATGGGGAGGTCGAGAGCGGGCGTTGGGGGTCGGGCGGGCCGATGGTGACGGCGCCGTGGTCGATGTCGGCGGGGCCCGGCATGCGGCTGCCGGGCAGTCGGACGGCGGCGGCGCCCCAGGCCAGCGCCTGTTCCAGCGCCTCGGGCCCGGAGCCTCCAGCGGCGAGGAAACCGGCCAGCATGGCGTCGCCCGCGCCGACGGAGCTGCGCGGCTCGGTGACGGCGGCCTCGCCGTACCAGCTGCCGCGCTCCTCGACGAGCACCGCGCCGTCGGCGCCCAGGCTGGCCAGCACGGTACGCGCGCCGGCCGCCCGCAGCTTGCCCGCCGCCTCGGCCACGTCGCCCAGGCTGCGGATCGGCATGCCGGTGGCCGCCGACAGCTCCTCCAGGTTCGGCTTGACCAGGGCGGGCGCGGCGCCGAGCGCGCAGGACAGCGCGGGCCCGCTGGTGTCGACGGCCATGTGGATGCCGGCGCCGGCGAACCTGCGGCACAGCCGGGCGTACACGTCGGCGGGCACCTCGGGCGGCAGGCTCCCCGAGGCCACCACCCAGTCGGCCCCCTGAACGCCCGCGTGGGCGGCGGCCAGCACGGCGTCGGCGATCGTGTCCAACTCGTCGGGAGACAGTGCGGTGCCCGGCTCGTTGATCTTGGTGACGGTGCCGTCGGGCTCGGCGAGCGTGACGTTCGACCGAGTCGGGCCCGTCACCGGGACGGTCACCATGTCGAGCCCCTCGGCGGCCAGCAGGCGGACGAGCTGCCTGCCCTCGTCCCCGCCGTACGGGATCACCGCCCTGCTCGCCACGTCGTTGGCCAGCAGGGCGCGCGAGACGTTCACCCCCTTGCCGCCGGGGTCGAGGTGGGCGGCGGCGGCGCGGATGACCGCGCCGCGGTCGAGCGAGGCGATCTCGATGGTGCGGTCGAGGCTGGGGTTGAGGGTCAGGGTGAGGATCACGCCCTGATCACCTCCGGACCGGCCGCCGCCAGGTCGGCGGCCAGCGTCATGTCGAGGCCGGTGTCGGTGATCACCACGTCGATCTCGCTCAGCTCCGCGAACGTGGACAGGTACGTGTTGCCGAACTTCGTGTGGTCGGCCAGCAGCACGCTGCGCTGCGCGGCCTTGACCATGGCCCGCTTGATCGCCGCCTCCGCCGGGTCGGGCGTGGTCAGGCCGCGGGTCGGCGAGCAGCCGTTGGTGGCCATGAACGCCACGTCCACGTTGAGGTAGGCCAGCGGGCGCAGCGCCCAGTCGTCCACCGTGGCGAGCGTCTTGCCGCGGACCCGGCCGCCCAGCATGATCACGTGCAGGTTGGCGCGGGCGGCCAGCACGGTGGCCAGCGGCGGGGAGTTGACCACCACGGTCAGCTCCCGGTCGGCGGGCAGCACCTGCACCAGGCGGCCCGTCGTGGTGCCCGCGTCGATGATCACGGACCCGTCCTCGGGCAGCTCGGCCAGCGCCGCCTTGGCGATGCGCTCCTTCTCAGCCGTCATGACCTCGTCGCGGGTGGCCAGCGCGGGCTCGAACCCCAGCCGCTCCACGGGGATCGCGCCCCCGTGCACGCGGCGCAGCACGCCCGCCCGCTCCAGCGACGTCAGGTCGCGGCGGATCGTCTCTGTGGTCACGTCGAGCTCGGCGGCCAGCGTCACCACGTCGACGCGGCCCGCTGCCCGCGCTCTCCGCAGGATCTCCTGCTGCCGCTCCTCGGCGTACATGATGTTGATTCACCGCCGTTTCGGGTTGGTTTCTTCTGTGTTTATACCCGCTTTCGTTGGTCGGTCAAGAGTGGGTTGGCGAAATCTGGTAGTTATAGGCGGGTGCGAATCTTGCCCACGGCCGCAACCCCGTTCGTCGCAGCTCCGCTCGTCGCGGTCCCTCTCGTCGCCGCCCCGCTCGCGAGCCCAGCCCACGCCACGCTCGCGAGTCCCGCCCACGCCGCACTCGCGAGTCCCGTTCGCGCAGCCGGGGCGGTCCAGCCGCCCCGCGTCCCGGCCGGGACGACCGCGGCCTGGGTGGTCTTCGACCGGCAGGCCGGCAAGATCGTCGCCACGCGGAACGCGCACCGGAAGTACCGCTCGGCCTCCGTCGTCAAGATCCTCATCGCGATCGACTACCTGGAGCGGCGCAAGAGCGTGCCCGCCGCCGACGCCAGGCTGCTGAAGATCATGCTGCGCTCCAGCGACGACGACGCCGCCTCCACCCTGTGGGACCGGCTGGGCAAGGGGCAGATCATCGTCAGGCAGGCACGCAGGCTCGGGCTGTCCGACACCGCGCCGCCGCCCGCGTCCAAGCCCGGGTTCTGGGGGTACACGTCGCTGAGCGCGTACGACATCGTGCGCACCTACCGCTACCTGCTCGACAGGGCCGAGCCCCGCGTCAGGGACACCATCCTCGGGCACCTGCGGCAGTCCACGCCGTGCGGCACCGACGGCTTCGACCAGACCTTCGGCATCCCCGACGGGGTGCCGCGGCCGTGGGCGGTCAAGCAGGGCTGGTCGGGCTTCGGCACCACGCCCCCGGTCCGATGCAACGCGCGCGCCGCCCAGACCGCCTCATCCTCCGTTTCGCCGCCCGCCGCCACGGCGGCGCCCGCTGTGTACACCACGGACGCCAGGGCCGTCGGGGCGCCCATCTCGTGGATCTCGCAGCGGGCCACCGGCTCGGGCGTGCCCGACTACGGCCGGCCGGTGCTGCACACGACCGGACTGGCGGGCAAGGGCGACCGGTTCGTCATGGCCGTGCTGACGGCGCACCCGGCGGGCGGCACGTGGAGCTCCTCGGTCAAGCGCACCACCGCGATCGCCCGCGACCTCTACCGCTACGTCACCCGCTGACCGACCACGCGCGGAGGCGTCACCCGCTGACCGGCCGCGCGCCGAGGCCGTCGGCGGACGAAACGTGAACACCCACCGCTCGGGCTCCAGCGCCATCGGCGGAGGTCAGCGAATGAACGTGAACATCCGCCGGTCAGGCTCCAGCGCCACCGGCGGACCGGCGTACCGGTGCACCCCGACCCCGTACTTGGTGCCCTCGCCCTCGACCGCCACCCGCTCGAACCCGCAGCCCTCGAACCACCCGCAGATCGCCGGCACCAGGTCGGGCTCGTGCCGCCCCCTGGTCCAGATCACCATCGCGCCGGGCGCGCAGAGCTGCGGCAGGGTGGCGACCGTGCGGCGGATGTCGTCGTCGGTGATGTTCCCGAACACCCCGCACACCAGCACCAGGTCCGCAGGCACGGCGCCCGCGTAGGCTCCCGTCACCGCCGCGTCCCCGCACACCACCTCGGCCCCTTCGGGCGCGGCGCTCCTGGCGACGGCGGCGTTCCGCTCGTCCAGCTCCACGAGCCGCGCCCGCACCTGGCCGCGCCGGGGATGCCCGGCCAGCACCGGCAGCAGGTCGCGGCCCTGCCCCGCGCACAGGCTGACCACCTGTGACGCGCCCTCGTCGAGCGCCGTCCCGACCCACCTGCGCACGTGGTCGAGGCGGTCTTTCAGGGACGAGCCCGGCTCGTCGTAGGCGTCATGCCAGCGCACCCAGTCCTGCTGCGTCATGATCAGTGATCCTGGTCGAGGGCGGGGGAGCGGGCAAGCGCTTTTCCCTCCGGCGCGAGGGCGCTCAGGACGTGGTCGATGAGTTTCCCCAGCTCCGCGCGGGTGTGCAGGTCGCCCTGGTGGAGCAGCAGGCGGTAGTAGACGGGGCCGTAGAGAAGCTCCAGGGCCAGGTCGAGGTCGGCATCGGGGTCGATCTGACCGTCGGTCTTCGCCTTGGTGAGGCGGGCTCGGGCCTCGTCGGCGCGCGGCCGGATCAGGTCGTCGTTCAGGCTGCGGGCCAGGTCGGGATCGTGCTGGGTGTCGGCGATCAGGCCGGTCAGCGCGCGCCCGGTGCGTGGCTCGGTCATGACGCCGTGCAGGAGCCCCCACATCTGGGCCTCCAGGTCGGCGCGGAGGTCGCCGGTGTCGGGGAACGCGATGGCGGGGTTGACGGTCTCGTCCAGCGCGTCCAGGACCACCGCGCCCTTGGACGGCCACCAGCGGTAGATCGTCTTCTTGCTCACCTTGGCGCGGGCGGCGATCGCCTCGACCGTGACGTGCCCGTACCCGTGCTCGGCGCACAGCTCCAGGGCGGCCTCGATGATCGCGGTCCGGCTCTTCTCGCTGCGTCGCTGCGGGTTGGGCTCCTGGGGCATGCGGCCCACCCTACAGGAAACGACACGGCGCGTGTTGACACACTCGGGGAGTGGATGGCAAGGTCTGCTGCGAGGAAACGACACGTGTCGTGTGTAGCGAAGGAGTATGTGATGACCAGCACGTATGAAGGGTTCACGGCCGAGGAGCGGGCCGCGATGCGGGACCACGCCAAGGAGCTGAAGACGGCCACGCGCCGCGGCTCGAAGGCGGACAAGGCGGAGGAGGCCAGGCGGGACGTCCTCGCGAAGATCGCCGAGATGCAGGAGCCGGACCGGACCCTGGCCGAGCGCGTCCACGCCGTCATCACCGCCAGCGCGCCGGAGCTCGCGCCCAAGCTCTGGTACGGCATGCCCGCCTACGCGCGGGACGGCAAGCTCGTCTGCCACTTCCAGCCCGCGGCCAAGTTCAAGACGCGGTACGCGACGCTCGGGTTCAGCGACCAGGCGCGGCTGGACGAAGGGGCGATGTGGCCGGCCGCCTTCGCGCTGACCGAGATGACGGCCGAGGTGGAGGCGCGGATCGGCGCGCTGGTGAAGCAGGCGGTGAGCTGAGCAGGGCGCCTGCCACCGGCGCACGCTGAACGGAGGGCCCGCCGTCTCCACGCACGGGCCGGGGCCCGCCGTCAGCACGCACGGGCCAGGGCCTGCCGTCGGCCCGCGCAGAGCTGGGGGTTGTCGTCGGCTGGCGCTGGGTCAGGCGCTCGAAGCAAGCGCGCGAGAGGCCGGGCGCGCGCGGAGGCGGACGCTCGCTGGCATGCGCGGGCCGGGGCGGGTGCTCGCCGCTAGAGCGTGCGTCCGGCGGCGAGCTCCTGCTCCAGCCGCACCTTCTTGGGTACGCACATCCGCCACGCCTCCAGCACCAGCTCCCGCATCTCCGCCACGTCGATGGCGGCGGTGCGCACCTCGACCCAGTGAAAACGCATGTCGGACTCCCGCGGAAGCAGGAACTTCTCAGGCTCGGCAGCCACCAGGGCGGCGCGTTCCTCCTTGGGAAACCCGAACCCCATCAGGCTCTCGTCACGCGAGAACGCCACGTAGACGATCTTGCCTACGCGGAACTTCACGCGGTCCCTGATGAGGTGCTCCGAGGAACGCGGGAGCGTGCGCGCGAACTGCCGTACGTCATCGACCGTCACCACACGGCCGACGCTACTACCTGATTACCTACCGGTTGCCCGCCGCGGCCGAGATGTCGGCGAGGGCGGAGTTCGGGTCGCGCTCCATGGCCAGGTCGCCCAGGCTGACGACGCCGACCGCGCGGCCGTCCTCGACCACAGGCAGGCGGCGCACGGCGTGCGTGCGCATGAGCTGGACGGCCTGGTCGATGCTGGTGTCGGGGCCGACGGCCTCGACGGACGGGCTGCACGCCTCGCGCACCGGGGTGTCGGGGCCGCGCTCGTCGGCGACGACGCGGACGGTGATGTCGCGGTCGGTGACGATGCCCTTGATGCGGCCGTTGTCGTTGACGATGACCGCGCCGGTGTCGTTGTCGCGCATGAGCGACGCCGCGACGGACACCGGCTGGTCGGCCTCAACCGTCGCCGGGTGAGAGGTCATCACATCTGCCACGGTCTTCGCCATGGGATCCTCCTGTAGGTCGGGTCAGCCGACCCCCTACCCGGGCGGATGTGCCTCTCACCGCCCCGCGCCGCTTCGCCGGGAGGGCGGGGCGTGCCGATCTCCCGCTAGACGCTAGAGCAGCGCCTTGGCCGCCAGGCGGATCTCGTCCAGGAGCACCACCAGGTCCTGCTCGGTGGTGTCCGGGTGCAGGATGCAGGTGCGCAGCGCGTCCCGCCCGCCGAGCCGGGTGCCGGTGAGGAACGCGTTGCCGCGCGCCTGCACCGCGACCGGGATGGCCCGGTTCAGCTCGTCCAGCCCGTCGGCCCGCGGGGTGTGCCGGAAGGCGGTGATGGAGGTGGTGACCGGGGCGAGCAGCTCGAAGTCGGGAGCCGCCTCGACCATCGCGCCGAGCGTGCGCGCCATCCCCGTCGTGTGGTCGACCAGGCGCTTGACGCCCGACCGGCCCAGGTGCGACAGCGTCGCCCAGGTCTTCAGCGCGCGGAACGGCCGGGTCTGCTCGGGCCCGTACTCGGCGAACCAGCCCAGGTCGCCCCCGTTCTCGTCCACCAGGTACGACGGCACCAGGCTGAACGCGGCCCGCGCGGCGGACGGGTCGCGCAGCAGCGCGCAGCCGCAGCCCACCGGCACGCCCAGCCACTTGTGCGGGTCGAGGGCCAGCGAGTCGGCCCGCTCCAGCCCCGCGTAGTGCGGCGCCGCCCCGTCGGCCAGCACGCCGAGCGCGCCGTAGGCCCCGTCCACGTGGAACCACAGCCCGTACGCCGCCGCCACGTCGGCGATCTCGTCGAGCGGGTCGACCGCGCCGGAGTTCACGGTGCCCGCGCTGCCCGCCACGCAGAACGGCCGCAGCCCCGCGTCCAGGTCCTCGGCGATCATCGCGCGCAGCGCCCGCACGTCCATCCGGTACGCCGCGTCCACCGGCACGGTCCGGACGTTCCGCGCGCCGAGGCCGAGGAGCTGGGCCGCCTTGTGCAGGCAGCTGTGCCCCTCCTCGGTGACGTACATGACCATGGGCGGACGCCCGGACAGGCCCTCCTCGCGGGCGTCCCAGCCGGCCGCGAGGGCCGCCTGCTGCCGGGCGGTGGCCAGGCAGATCACGGTCGCCATGGACGCGCCGCTGGTCAGCAGCCCGCCGCCGGGCGGGTGCGGGAAGCCGACGAGCCCGGCCAGCCAGCGCACCACCGCCCGCTCCAGGTGCGGGCCCGCGTGGTCGCCGCCCGCGCAGCTCGGGTTGAGCGCCGCGGCCAGCGGCTCGACCAGCACGCCCGCCGGGTTGGGCGGCGAGTTCACCCAGCCGAAGAAGCGCGGGTGGCCGTTGCCCATCGGGTACGGCAGCACGTGCTCGCGCGCGTCCTCCAGCAGCTCGTCGAGCGCGCGGCCGGTCTCGGGCAGCTCCTGGCCGGTGAGCCAGGCCAGCTCGCCGCCGGGCACCGGCTGCCACACCGGCCGCTCCGCGACGCCTTCGAGATGGTCGGCCATGATCTGGGCGGCCTTGAGGCCGGCGCGGCGAAGCTCATGCATCGGGGGAGTCCCTCCGTCGTTCGTGGTGCCCGGCTCCGCCCACCTCCATGGCGAGGTAGAAGACGCAGTCGGTGGTGCCGTGGTTGGCGTAGGCGTGGCGGCAGTCGCCCGGGTAGTAGACCGAGTCGCCGGCGGTCAGCTCGTACGGCCTGCCGTTGATCGTCAGCCGTAGGCCGCCGTGCTCGACGGCGAGGTACTCGCGGGAGCCGGGCGCGTGCGGCATGAACTCGCCCGCGTCCACGCCGGGGCCGATGGTCGTGCGCATGAACTCGAACTCCACCTCGCCGAGTACCGGCGACAGCACCCGCCGCTCCCAGCCGGACGGGTCGCGCAGGACCCGCTGCTCGGCGTGCCGCAGCACCCGCATCGCGCCGTGCGCGGGCTCGTCGAGCAGCCGCGAGATGGACGTGCCCAGCGCCGTGGCCAGCCGGTCGAGCACCAGCACGGTCGGCGTCTTCGTGCCCCGCTCGACCTCGGAGACCATGCTCCTGCTGATGCCGCTCAGCTCGGCCAGCCGCTCGATGGACAGCCCGCGCGCCTGCCGCTCACCGCGGATGCGCTGCCCCAGCTCGGCCATGGACAGGCCGCTGGACAGGACCCCTTCGCCTTCCATTCCTCCACTATAGCGGTGATTTATCCGCTTTAGTGGTGGATCAGCCGCCGCTGTCGCGTGCGGCGAGGGAGTCCTGGTACGCCGCCAGCACCTGCTTGCGCCGCTTGACCGGCAGTCGGTCGATGTAGAGGTAGCCGTCGAGATGGTCGGTCTCGTGCTGCAGGCACCGGGCCAGGAACCCGGTGCCCTCGACTGTCACGGGCTCGCCGGTCGTGTCGAAGCCGCGCACGGTGGCGCGGTCGGAGCGGGGGAGCGGCGCGTACTGGCCGGGCACCGACAGGCAGCCCTCGTCGCCGCCGTCGAGGTGCCGCTCGCCGAGCCCGGGCATCTCCAGCACGGGGTTGACCACGACGCCCTTGTGGCGCACGTCCTCGTCGTCCGGGCAGTCGTAGACGAACACGCGCAGCGGCACGCCGATCTGGTTGGCGGCCAGGCCGACGCCCTCGGCCGCGTACATGCTGGCGAACATGTCGTCCACGAGCGCCGCCAGTTCGCCGTCGAACCGGGTGACCGGCTCGCACGGGCGATGCAGCACCGGGTCCCCCACGGTCACGATCGGCCGGACCTCTCCCACCACCAGTGTCCCTTCCTCAAACGATTCCGGCACAAGTGTATGCAGTGCGGGATATGTCTTGAAATATAAGACAGATTCTCTTAAATAATGAGATGGCGTTAGGGTGGCGGCAACGTCGCCGAGAACGAGGGAGTTCACCGATGGACGCCGTCTACACCCATGGCCACCACGAGTCCGTGCTGCGCTCCCACCGCTGGCGCACCGCGGAGAACTCCGCCGCGTACCTGCTGCCGCACCTCAAGCCGCACATGAGGATCCTGGACGTCGGCAGCGGCCCCGGCACGATCACCGCCGACCTGGCGGCGCTCGTCCCCGACGGCCGGGTGACGGCGTCCGAGGTCACCGCGGACGCGCTGGAGCTGGCCAAGGCCGAGGTGGCGGCCAGAGGGCTGACGAACGTGGACTTCGCCGTGGCGGACGTGCACGCGCTGGACCACCCGGACGACACGTTCTGCGTGGTCCACGCCCACCAGGTGCTGCAGCACGTCGGCGACCCGGTGCGGGCGCTGCGGGAGATGCGGCGGGTCACCAAGCCGGGCGGGTTCGTGGCGGTGCGGGACAGCGACTACGCGGCGTTCACCTGGTGGCCGCGGGTGCCGGCGCTGGACGAGTGGATGGCGCTCTACCAGCGGGTCGCGCGCGGCAACGGGGGCGAGCCCGACGCGGGGCGGCGGCTGCTGTCCTGGGCGCGGCAGGCCGGTTTCGCGGACGTCACCGCCACGTCCAGCACCTGGACCTTCGCCAACCCGGAGGACCGGGCCTGGTGGGGCGGGATGTGGGCCGAGCGCGTCGTGAGCTCGGCGATGGCCGGGCAGGCGGTGGCCACCGGCGCCGCCACGGAGGCGGACCTGCGGCGCATGTCGGAGGGGTGGCAGGAGTGGGCGGCGGCCGGCGACGGATGGCTGTCCGTCCTGCACGGCGAGATCCTCTGCCGCGTCACCACCTGACCGCGAGCCGGAGGCCGAGGTGCCTGCCGGAAGCGGAACGCCGTCAAAAGCCCAGGGTGCGCACCCGCTGCCACTGCGGGTCGCGGTAGAGCACCATGTCGGCGCCCACCATCTCATCGGGCGCCGACAACATGGTGATCTCACCCGCCGCCTGCAACTGCAGCAGCAGGTCGCGCACCCGCGGCCCCACCGGCAGCCTGCCCGTGGGCAGCCCGAGCCCGTTGCGCACCGTGTCGGCCACCTCGGACAGCCGGAACGGCCCGTCGAAGGCAGCCACGACCCCGCGCACCACCGTGATCGTGATCAGATGCTCGGCCTCGGCGTGCGCGAGCTGCCAGGTCACCTGCTCCCTGCGCCGCCCGGTGCCCGCGCAGGACTGGCAGGGCCGGCTCAGCTCCGGCGCCACCTCCTCCTCGGCCGTGCCGAGGCAGGCCGAGCACAGGCCGTTCTCGGCGGCGTGCAGCTCGGCGGTCATCCGGCCGCCGAGGATCACGCCGCAGCCGCAGGCGAACGCGTCGCCCAGGATGCCGGACTGGGGGGAGATCGCATGCTCAGTCACCGAGCCGACTCTACCCCCGCCCCTGCCGTCACATGGCCACCATGCGTCACTTCGGCCTCACCCGCGGAGGTCGGCCAGCCCCCGCAACCGCCGCAACGCCTTGCGCGCCGCCGCCACCACCCGCTCGTCCGGATGATGGTCGATGAACACCCGCAGCACCTGCCCCGTCCACGGATGATCCCCGAACGCCAGGATCGCGATCGTGCCCGCCTGCTCCTCGGGCTTCATCCCCATCGCGATCGACTCGATCACCTCGCCCGTCTCCCCGCCGAACTCCAGCAGCGCCGCCGCCATGTCCACCAGCACCCAGGCGATCTCGTCCGGCGTCGGCTGCCGCTCCTCGCGCCCGGTCCTGGCCGCGATCACCGCCCCCAGCTTGGGCTCCTCCAGCAGCCGGGCCAGCGCCCGCCGTCCCTCCTCGCCGAACGCGGTGGACAGCAGCTCCACGCCGACCGCCCTGCTCAGCGGGCTCACGGTGCCCAGCACGGACGCGATCTCGTCCGCCGCCGCCTGCTCGTCGCGGCCCTCCAGCCATCCGGCCAGCTCCTCGCCGCGCTCGCTCTCCGGATACGACCGCAGCCCGTGCAGCAGCGCCGCCGCGTCGGCGCCGGCGAGCGTCCCCATGACGGGGATGTCCTGCCCGGTGGTCTCGGCGATGATCTGCCGCGCCACCCACAGCCCGAGCCAGCTCAACGTGTACGGCTCCGCCTGCCGTACCAGGCCGAGCCCCGTCAGCGTCGGGGACGCCTTGCCCCTGAGCGGCTCCCTCGACAGGAACAGCCGGACCAGCTCCAGCAGCAGCCCCTCGTCCCCGGCCAGCCGCTTGCGGCAGTGATCCGCCCAGAAGGCCAGCACCTCCGTGTCGTCACCCTCCGGCTGCAGCGCTCCGGCCATGGGAGCGGCGCGCACGGCGGACGCGAGCGTGGCCTTGTCGGGCAGCCGGATGGGGGGCTGCAGGGGCAGCGTGTCGTCGTCGTAGGAGCTCACCCGCCCATCCTTTCGCGAGTTATCCGCTAGAGTGGCCCGCCGACGCCGAAAAGTCAGAAGAAAGGAGGCGCACTGAGATGTTCGGCACGTTCCGTGGCGCTCAACGCGCCCGCTTCTGCTTCTCGGAGGATTCATGCGTTTCCGTCCCGCCGTCGAGGACGATCTAGACCGCCTGCTCGGCTGCGTCGTCGACGAGTCCATCAGCTGGTCCCACCCCGACCGGCTGCTGTCGTTCCTGGAGAGCGGCAACTACCGCTACGACCGCGTCTGGCTCGCCGAGGACGAGCCCGGCGGTGAGATCATGGCGCGCGCCGTGTGGTGGGGATTCCCCGGCGACCGGCCGCTCGCGCTCGACTGCCTGTACGTCGCCCCCTCGGCCCCCGACCGCGTCGGCCTGGCCGCCGAGCTGCTGCGCCGGGCCCACGCCGCGTTCGGCGAGTCGCCCGCGTACCACGTGTTCGTCTCCAACGGCTGGCGCGACGACCCGAAGGCCAGTGCGGCCATAGCCTGGCGCTGGGAGGCCGCGGGGCGCGCGGGGCTGACCGACGAGCTGGAACGCCTGCGTTACGAGTGGACGGCGGACGACGCGGGCGTGCCCGAGCCGTCCGGCCGGCTGGAGTTCCGCGCGGAGGACGACGACGAGGCGTTCGTGTCGGCGTTCGTCAGGGTGGCGGCCGGGACGCTCGACCACCACACCCGCCAGGCCCTGGCCACCATGGGCCCGGAGGAGCAGGCGCGCGAGGACCTCCGCGACCTCAGGTCCATGCCGGGCGACCGGGCGTGGTGGCGGCTCGCCCACGACAAGGCGGGCGAGCTGGTGGGGGTCGCGCTGCCGTCGGCGAACAACGCGGGGCCCGTCGTGGGCTACCTCGGGGTGGTGCCGGAGAAGCGCGGCCACGGCTACGTCGACGACCTGCTCGCCGAGATCACCCGCTGTCACGCGGAGCGCGGCGCGCAGCGCGTCGTGGCCGACACGGACGCGGGGAACGTGCCGATGGCCCGCGCGTTCGAACGGGCCGGATACCGGAATTTCTCCGTAAGACTGGTCCTGTCGGCTGATCCCGTGAACACGTGATGCGCGCACCCCTGTAGCGACACCCTGCGCGCCGTCACGCGGGTGCGGCAAGGTTCTCCTTCCGCACCCGCACCAGGAACTCCTCCACCCGCCCCCGATCCGGCTCCGGCGGCAGGGCGCCAGGCTCGGCGGCCAGTTCGGCGGACAGGGCGGCCCGCCAGGCGAGCAGCGCGTCCCACGGCACCTCGCCCCGCCGGACCGCCAGCAGCCGCTCCCTGTGGGCGGCCATCCCGACGAGCGGCTCGCCGTGCCGGACCAGGTGCAGCCCGCTGATCAGCAGCCGGATCATGTGCATGGCCTGCTTCCAGTTGGGCTGCTCCGGGTCGAGCCGCCGCAGTTGCGCCTCGGCGTACCCGGCGAAGGAGCGTCGCGCCCGTACGGACAGGAAGGCCTCGCGCAGGTCGCGCAAGCGCTGACCCGTGGGGGTGACGACCTCGACGAGAGGGGTCCACAGGCATTCCAGGATGGTGGGGTTCGCGTCGAGGGCCAGGCCGCAGAAGCGCTCCACCTCCCAGGAGAATTGTTCGGGCAGGGGCCCGTCCCGGTGTGTGGGTGGCTTGTCGAGGCGCCAGAAGGCCGAGGTCGGCGCCACGAACACGCCGCGCCGGTCGGTGTCGGACGCGTCGGTGTCCAGTTCGTACGCCCTCGACCCCACCACCACGGAAAGGATCACGTCATCGCTCACCCGGATATCTTGCGTCATGGGGCCGCGGGCTGTTCTGATCGACGGGTGAGCGCTTTCGACGAGGTCTACCGGCGCAGCATCGACCAGCCCGAGCGGTTCTGGGGGGAGGCGGCCCGCGGGATCGACTGGGACGTGCCGCCCGCGACCGTGTACGGCGAGGGCCGCTGGTTCCCCGACGGACGGCTCAACACCTGCCACAACGCCCTCGACCGGCATGTCGAGCGGGGCCGCGGCGAGCAGGCGGCGCTGATCTACGACAGCCCGGTGACCGGCACGGTCCGCGTGTACACCTATGCCGAGCTGCTGGACGAGGTGGCCAGGGCGGCGGGCATGCTGCGGGGCCTCGGGGTGGCGGCGGGCGACACCGTGGTGATCTACATGCCGATGGTGCCGGAGGCGGTGGTCGCGATGCTGGCCTGTGCCCGGCTCGGGGCGGTGCACTCGGTGGTGTTCGGCGGGTTCGCGGCCAGGGAGCTGGCGGTGCGGATCGACCACGCCAGGCCGAAGGTGGTGCTGTCGGCGTCGTGCGGGATCGAGCCGGCGCGGGTGGTGGCGTACAAGCCGCTGCTCGACGACGCGCTGGAGCAGGCGGAGCACCGCCCGGAGCGGTGCGTGATCCTGCAGCGCCCCCAGTGCGTGGCGGAGCTGCGCGAGGGACGGGACCTCGACTGGGCGCGGGCGGTGGCGGGCGCGCAGAGCGCGCCGTGCGTGAGCGTGGCCGCGACCGACCCGCTGTACATCCTCTACACCTCGGGCACGACCGGCACGCCGAAGGGGGTCGTGCGCGACAACGGCGGCCACGCGGTGGCGCTGCACTGGAGCATGGCGCACGTGTACGGCGCCGCCCCCGGCGAGGTCTACTGGGCCGCCTCCGACGTGGGCTGGGTGGTGGGCCACTCCTACATCGTGTACGCGCCGCTGCTGGCGGGCTGCACGACGGTCCTGTACGAGGGCAAGCCGGTCGGCACCCCCGACCCGGGCGCGTTCTGGCGGGTGGTGTCCACGCACGACGTGCGGACGCTGTTCACGGCGCCGACCGCGATCCGCGCCATCAAAAAAGAGGACCCTTCCGGCAATTTCGCGAAAAAGTGGGACCTGTCGGGGCTGCGGTACCTGTTCCTCGCGGGTGAGCGGCTCGACCCCGACACCTACCACTGGGCGGGCGACCTGCTCGGCATCCCCGTCATCGACCACTGGTGGCAGACCGAGACCGGCTGGCCGATCGCCGCCAACTGCGTCGGCATCGAGCCGCTGCCCATCAAGCCCGGCTCCCCGACCAGGCCGGTCCCGGGCTGGGACGTGCACGTCCTCGACGGCGAGGGCAACGACTGCCCGCCGGGCGCCGAGGGGTCGGTCACCGTGAAGCTGCCGCTGCCGCCCGGCGCGCTGCCCACCCTCTACCGCGACGAGGCCCGCTTCCACCGCTCCTACCTGGAGCGCTACCCCGGCCACTACCTGACGGGCGACGGCGGCCACCTCGACGCCGACGGCTACCTCTACGTCATGGGCCGCATCGACGACGTCATCAACGTGGCCGGGCACCGCCTGTCCACCGGCGCCATGGAGGAGGTCATCGCCGCCCACCCCGACGTCGCCGAATGCGCGGTGATCGGCGTGGCCGACGAGCTGAAGGGCCAGCTCCCGATGGGGTTCGTGGTGCTGAAGGCGGGCGCGGAGCGCGACCCGGAGGAGGTCGAGCGGGAGCTGACGGCGCTGGTGCGCGAGCGCATCGGCCCGGTGGCCGCGTTCCGCCGCGCCGTCGTGGTGTCCCGGCTGCCGAAGACCCGCTCGGGCAAGATCCTGCGCGCCACGATGCGCAACATCGCCGACGGCGACCCGTACGACATCCCCTCCACCATCGAGGACCCTGGCGCGCTGCCGGAGATAGCACAGGCCGTGAAAGGAACGTGACGCGCGGGTGACGTCTCGGTCGTCCTGGCGAACAAGCCTGCGCCGAACGGGGCGTTCATCGCATGATGGGACATCCCAGTCCCAGGGAGAAGGCCATGATCGACACCCCGAGCTACGCCGACGCCCTGCGGATTCTCGGCTGCAAGGACGGCAGGCTCGTCAAGGTGATCGGGCTCGCCTCCGAGGCCGAGCGCACCGGCTGGGCGCTGGCGGGCGGCACCCGGCTCACCACGAGCCTGCGCGACCTGCGCGACGGCATCGTCTCCTACGGCGAGGACGTCGTGCGCCGGATGCCCGAGCTGAAGAGCGGCGTGAACCGCTTCACCCGCACCCAGCGGCTGGCCGCCGCGCACGCCGCGATCGTCGTGGCGGCCTGGTTCGAGGCGCTCGGCGAGGCGAAGCTGCCGTTCACGCTGGACCAGCTCGACCGCGGCGACCGCATCTCCCACGGCGTGCCGACGGCAGAACGCCACGCCAGGCTGGTGGCGGGCCTGCTGCTGGAGCGGCTGCCCACCCCCGAGCCGCACGTGCCGTACGCCGAGACCCGCGCCGACGTGGAACGTGCCTACCTGCGCATGTCCGAGGCCATGACCGGGTACGTCGGCGGCCTGTCCGTCTGGGACGAACTGGCCGTGGAGGACCAGCTCGCGCTGCCCCGCCTGCTGTCGGAGGGGCCGACCGCGCACGCGCTGCGCATCTACGACGAGGACTATCGGTCGCTGGCGCTCGACAGCCACGAGTTCGGGGTGCGCAGCCTGGTCACCGAACGGCCGCAGCCTGCCACGGCGCTGTCGCGGGTGGCGTGGCTGCTCGCCGAGCTGGCCCCGCCCCGGGTCGGCGACCGCCCGATGATCCACCAGGTCAGGATGGCCGCCAACGCCCTCGACCAGCCGCTCCTGCTGGCCGGCAAGCTGCCCGAGGACGTCTACCTGCCGCTGCTCGGCGAGGGCTACCTCAGCCCGCGCTGCCGGGTGGCGGAGCTGAGCCGCGAGTCCTCGCCCGCCGAGCGGAGCTGGTGGGACAGGCAGCGGCTGCTGCCCGACGCGGAGGCGTTCCTGGTCGGCCACCTCACCTCGCTGCGCGCCACGCAGACGCCGCTGCTCGTGCTGGGCGAACCGGGCTCGGGCAAGACCAAGCTGACCGAGGTGCTGGGGGCCCGCCTGGCCAGGTCGGAGTTCCTGCCGTTCCGGGTGGAGCTGCGCGCCGTGCGGGCCCTGGCGGACCTGGACGGGCAGATCGAGCAGGCCGTCGGCGAGGTGCTGGGGCAGGAGGTGCCCTACGCCGACCTGGTGGCGGCGGGCGACGGCGCGATGCCGGTCATCCTGCTGGACGGCTTCGACGAGCTGGTGCAGGGCGGCCTCAGCCGCTACGACTACCTGGAGCGGGTGCGCGAGTTCCAGGCCAGGGAGGCGGCGCTCGGGCGGCCCGTCGCGGTGATCGTGACCAGCCGCACGGTGGTGGCCGACCGCGTCCGCTTCCCCGACGGGCTGCTGGCGCTGCAGCTCCTGCCGTTCGACGACGACCAGGTGCGCCAGTGGCTCGACATCTGGGACCAGGCCAACCGCGGCCTGCTCGCCAGGCGCGACCTCAAGCCGTTACCCGCGCAGGCGGCGCTGGTGCACGGCGAGATGGCCAGGCAGCCGCTGCTCCTGCTGCTGCTCGCGCTCTACGACGCCGGCGGCAACGCGCTGCAGCACGACCACGGCCCGCTGCGCAGGTCCCGCCTGTACGAGGTGCTGCTGCGCGACTACACAGAACGCGAGACGGGCGGCGCCCGCCGGGTCGTCATCGACCAGGAGCTGGTGCTGCTCGGCGCGGTGGCGCTGTCCATGCTGGCCCGCGGCAGCCAGGTCATCACCGACGAGCAGCTCGACCGCGACCTGCCCGCCCTGTGCCACGGCGGCGAGGACGACCAGGACGACGAGGAGGAACGCGTCGACTGGGCGCGCAAGGCCACCGAGCGCTTCTTCTTCGTGCGCAGGAAGGGGCACGCGTTCCTGCACTCCACGTTCGGCGAGTTCCTGGTGGCCTGGCTGACCCTGTACGCGCTGCGCGACCTCGACCGGCGCCGCCGCCTGGCGGGCGACGAGCCGCTCGCCGTCGTCCAGGCGGTCGACGACGACCTGCTGTACGCGGTCACGTCCCACTCGTGCCTGGCCGAGCGCGGCCCCACCGTCGGCTTCATCGTGGAGCTGCTGGAGGAGGTGCCCGCGGCGGTGCGGGCGCGCTGCGCCGAACTGCTGGCGGGCCTGCTGCGGCGGGCCCTTCACGAGCGGACGCGCCGCCACTTCACCGGCTTCCGCCCCGTCCGGCACACGGTCACCCGCCGCCTGGCCGCCTACTCGGCCAACCTCACCCTGCTCATCGTCGCCGTCTCGGACGAGCCCGTCGCGGTGTCGTCCATCCTGCCGGGGCCCGGCCACCTGGAGCGCTGGTCGGCGCTCACCCACCTGTGGAAGGGCCAGCTCGGCGCGGAAGGCTGGGCCGGGCTGGTCACCGCGCTGTCCGCGCACCGCGTGGTGGTGGACGGCGAGGAGGACGTCGTGCTCGGCGGCACGGAGCCCAGCGGGATGGGCGACGTCGTCGTCGCGGTCGCCACCGGGCACGCGCCCCGCCACCGCAGGCTGCTCGACCTGCTGCTGCGGGCGCTGGGGGAGGGGCAGGCGCTGCCGTTCCGCGACCGTGTCGGCATCCTGGACGAGCTGCTGCGCACCGTCGCCGTCCGCTCGCCCGCGATGCACCAGGCGCTCGGCGCGATGTGGCACGAGGAGGGCGCCGACAGGGCCGCGATCAAGCCGCTGCTGCGGGCGATGCTCGCCGACCCGGCCGACCGGATGGCGACGTGGGAGCAGCTCGTCAAGTCCGGCGTCCCCGAGAGCGCGCTGTGGGAGATCCACCAGGACGTCCTGCACCCGGACGGCTGATCATCACATCGCGGCGGGGTCGGCGGGCAGCTCCACCGTGATCGTCAGCCCGCCCTCCTCGCGCGGCCTGGCCAGCACCGTCCCGCCGTGCGCCTCCGCGATCACCCGCACGATCGACAGCCCGAGCCCGCTGCCCCGGTCCGACCGCAGCCGGTCGCCGTGCAGCCGCCGGAACGGCTCGAAGATCGTCTCTATCTCGTACGGCGGCACCTGCAGCCCGGTGTTGGCCACCACCAGCTCCACCCGGTCGGCCCGCCCGCGCGTCGTCACCCACACCTCGCCCTTGGGATGGTTGTGCCGGATCGCGTTCTCCACCAGGTTCTGCACCAGCCGCTCCACCAGCACCGCCTCCCCGGCCGTCGGCGCGGAGTCCAGCAGCCGGTGGATGCTCACCTCCCGCTCGGCCGCCTCGGCCGCCGCCTGGTCGAGGACGTGCTCGGCCACGTCCGTCAGGTCGAACGGCCGCCGGTCCAGCACCGCCTGCTCGCCCTCCGCCAGCGCCAGCAGGCCGTCGATGAGGCGTTCGTGGCGGGCGTTGACCAGCAGCAGCGACTCGCCGAGCCGCTTGACGTCG
The DNA here is from genome assembly GCF_039531895.1 of Nonomuraea monospora. NCBI lineage: Bacteria > Bacillati > Actinomycetota > Actinomycetes > Streptosporangiales > Streptosporangiaceae > Nonomuraea > Nonomuraea monospora. The sequence continues at coordinate 160,947 of NZ_BAAAQX010000021.1, read as the reverse complement.
TCGGTGGCGTCGGGGCGGCGGACGGCCACGTCCACCAGCGTGCGGTTGATCGTCAGAGGGGTGCGCAGCTCGTGGGCGGCGTTGGCGACGAACCTGCGCTGCCCGTCGAACGAGCGGGCCAGCCGGGTGTGCATCGTGTCGAAGGTGTCGGCCAGCTCCTTGATCTCGTCGTGCGGCCCCTCGAACCCGATCCGCTGCTTGAGGTTCTGCCCCAGCAGGACCCGCTGCGGGTCCTGGCCCAGCAGGACTCGCTGCGCCGTCTCGTTGACCGACCGCAGCGGGCGCACCACCCATCCGGCCGAGCGCCAGCCCAGCCCGAAGGCGAGCCCGGCGCCGCCCAGCACGCCGACGGCGCCCCAGAGGCGCACATTGCGGAGCGTGTCGGCCTGGTAGACGGCGCGGACCTGGTCGGCCCGCTTCCTGGCGACCTCGTACTGCTGCGAGAAGCGCTCGAACCAGCCGGGGCCGTACTGCGCCGGCACCTCCACCTGGATGTGCGCCGGCGTGAGCAGGCCGTTGCGATACTCCAGGCTCTGCCGCACCACGAAGTAGACCACGGCCACCACGACGACGCCGACCAGCACGAACACGCCGGCGCAGGACAGCGCGAAACGCATGCGCACGCTCATGGGATGCGATACCCCGATCCCGGCACGGTCTCGATGACCTGCGGCTCGCCGAGCTTCTTGCGCAGCTTCATCATCGTCGTGCGCACCGTGTTCGTGAACGGGTCGATGTGCTCGTCCCACACCTTCTCCAGCAGCGTCTCCGCCGACACCACCGCCCCGCGCGCCCGCAGCAGCTCGGCCAGCACGCCGAACTCCTTGCGGGCCAGCGGCACGTACCGGCCGTCGCGGAACACCTGCCGGTGCGCCCAGTCCAGCCGCACCCCCGCCCGCTCCAGCATCGGCGGGTCCGCCCTGCGCGCCCGCCGCCCGAGCGCGTGCACCCGCGCCACCAGCTCCTCGAACGCGAACGGCTTGGGCAGGTAGTCGTCCGCTCCCAGCGACAGCCCCGCCACCCTGGCCCGCACGTCGGAGGCCGCCGTCAGCATCAGCACCCGCACCAGCCAGCCCTGCTCCACCACCGTCCTGCACACCTCGTCGCCGTGCGTGCCCGGCAGGTCCCTGTCGAGGATCAGCACGTCGTAGTCGTGCACCCCGAGCCGCTCCAGCGCCGCCTCGCCGTCGTAGGCGACGTCCACGGCCAGCGCCTCCCCGCGCAGCCCCTCGGCGATCGAGTCGGCGAGCATGCGCTCGTCCTCGGCGATCAGTACACGCACCCGCGCCCCCAAAGATCTTCAAATGCCGTTCAGTGTGGAGGGCCCGGCATAACGCGGGCATAACCACCACTTCCCTGGCAGGCTAGCGGGGTTTCCGATCAGACCCGGCCGCGCGCTCCGCGGGTTTTCGACCAGAGCCGGCCGCGCTCCGCGGGTTTCCGACCAGAGCGGGCCGCGCTTCCCCGCCGCGCGTCAGAGCCAGCCGCGCTCCTCAGCCACCCGGACGGCCTCCGCGCGGTTGCGCGCGCCCGTCTTGCCGATCGCCGACGACAGGTAGTTGCGGACGGTGCCCTCCGTCAGGAACAGCCGCCTGGCGATCGCCGCGACGGTCGGCTCGCCCGACGCCACCCGCAGCACCTCCGCCTCCCGCTGGGTGAGCGGGCTCGGGCCGGTGGTCAGCGCCGTCACGGCCAGCCTGGGATCGATGACCCGCTCGCCCGCCATCACCTTCCGGACGGCCGCGGCCAGCTCGGCGGCCGGCGCGTCCTTGACCACGAACCCGGCCACGCCCGCGTCCAGCGCCCTGCTGAGGTAGCCGGGCCTGCCGAACGTGGTCACGATGATCACGCGGCGGTCGCGGAGCCGTTCGGCCACCTCCAGGCCGGACAGGCCGGGCATCTCGATGTCGAGCAGGATCACGTCCGGGTCGTGCTCGTACGTCGCCGCCCGCACCTCGTCGCCCCGGCCGACCTCGGCCACCACCTCGATGTCGTCCTCCAGGCCGAGCAGCGCGGCCAGGCCGCCCCTGACGAGGTCCTGGTCGTCGGCGATCAGCACCCGGATCACGGCGCCGGTGCTCGCGCGGTCGCGGGTCACGGCGCCTCCACGGGGATCTGCGCGTAGAGGCGGTAGCCGCCCCCGGGCAGGGCGCCGACCTCCAGACGCCCGCCGGCGGCACCGATCCGCTCCGCCAGCCCCGTCAGCCCGTTACCCGCCCGCGCCCCCACCAGCCACTCATCCGGCCGCTCGTCCGGCGCGTCGCTCGCCCGCGCCCTCGTCGGCCGCTCGTCCGGCCGCGCCCTCGTCGGCTCCTCGTCCGGCGCGTCGCTCGCTCGCGCCCCCGCTGGCCCGTCATCCGGCGCGTCGCTCGGCCGCGTCCCCGCTGGCCCCGCGTCCGGCGCGTCGCCCGTCCGCGCCCCTCGCTCACGGGATGCGTCCGGCTCGCCGTCGTCACGGACCTCCACCGCCGCCATCCTCCCGTCCACCCCCAGGCGGATGTCGCACCGCCGGGCCCGGCTGTGGCGCAGCACGTTCGTGGCCGCCTCCCGTACGACCCAGGCGAGCTGCGCCTCGGCGCCGGCCGGGATGGGCCCGTCGGCGGGGGAGACCGTCACCTCGATCCCCGCCACCCCCAGGTTGCGGGTCGCGTTCTCCAGCTCCTGCGACAACGACGGCGCGCGATACCCGGCGATGGCGTGCCGAACCTCGTCCAGCGCCCGCCGCGCGGCCCTCTCCACCTCGGTCATCTCCCTGGCGGCCCGCCCGGCGTCGGACGCGGCCAGCCGCGCGGCGAGCTGGCTCCTGATCGTGATGGAGGTGAGCGTGTGCCCCAGGGTGTCATGCAGGTCCCTGGCGAAGCGCAGCCGCTCGTTCTCCACGGCCAGCCGCGCCACCTCGCCCCGCGCCTCGTTCAGGCGGGCGATGAGCAGCCCCATGCTCTTCATCGCCCCTCCTGCCATCGCCTGCACCGCGATGACCAGCGGCACCCACCACACCTGCGACGGCGGCACGCCGTCGGCCAGCAGCGCCGCCACCACCACGACCGCCGTCACGGCCGCCGACGCGGCGAAGGCGCGGGTGCCCATCGACGCGCCCAGCGCGCTGACCGCGAACACGAACGAGGTGTACGCCCACGGCGCCCCGAACAGCGGCAGCAGCGCCACCCCCGACCCGATCAGCCCCGCCAGCGCCCACGGCAGCGGCGTGCCCGCCGACGGGCTCAGCATCCGCCACATGATCATCAGCCAGCAGGCCGCGAACAGCGCCACCAGCCCCAGCGCCGCCGCCACCGCCGGCGGTTCGGGGGCGGCGGCGAAGAACGTCCAGAGCGGCCAGGAGATCAGCAGCAGCCAGGCGGCGGAGCCCACCCGGGCCGCCGTCCGGCCCCTGCCGACGTCGGGCTGCGAGAGCGTCATACTGCCCGACGCTAACGCCACAGGGCCGACGCGTGTCAGAGTGCCTGGCGGTAACGCCACAGGCTCGGCTCGCGTCATAGCGCCCGGCGGTAACGCCACAGGGCCAGCGCGGCGAAGAGCGCGGTCCACGCCGCCAGCACGGCCAGCGACGTGCCCGACGGCGCCAGCCCGTCCAGCGCCCGCCAGCCCAGCGAGCCCGCCGCGTAGGCCGGGCTGAGCTCGGCCACCGCGCGCATGCCCGCCGGCATGGCCTCCACGGGCAGCCACAGCCCGCCCAGGATGGTCAGCAGGAAGTAGACGATCATCATGGCCAGGTTCGCGGCCTGCCCCTGGATCGCGTACCCGAAGGCCGTGCCGAGCGCCGCGAACGGCAGCACGCCCGCCCAGATCAGCACGACCAGCAGCGGCCACGTCCCGAGCGGCAGCCGAACCCCCGACAGCAGCGCCCCGCCGGCCAGCACCACGACGATGCTCGGCAGCACCATGATCGCGCCGCTGACCAGCTTGGCCGTCACGTAGCCGTGCGCGGGCAGCGGCGTGATCGCGAGCTGCGCCAGCCAGCCCTTCGAGCGCTCCAGCGCGATGGCGCCCCCGATGAACAGCGCCGACCCCATCGCGCCGTACGTGGCCATCGACACCATCGCGTACGCCGCGAAGTCGTCCACCCCCGGCGGCGTGACGCTGAGCACCCGTGTGAACACCAGGTAGATGCCGAGCGGGAAGAACGTCGTCATGACCAGCCCCATCGGGTTGCGCAGCCCGCGCGTCAGCTCCAGCCGCAGGTACGACCCCATCAGTCCCGCCCTCCCGTCAGGCTCACGAACGCGCTCTCCAGGTCCGCGCTCTCCACCCGTACGTCCCTGACGTCGCCGAACATCGCGAACAGCGCCCGCAAGGTCGCGTCCGAGTCCTTCGTCCGCAGCGACACCGACCGGCCCTCCACGCTCACCCGCAGCACCCCCGGCAGGATCTCCAGGTCCGACAGGTCCGCGTCGTGCAGCGTGCACCGCACCTCGTTCCCGCCGACCAGCGACTTCACGGTGGCCACCGAGCCGTCCGCGACCACCCTGCCGCCTGCCAGCAGCACGACCCGGTCGGCGTAGTCGTCGGCCTCCGCCAGGTAGTGGGTGGCGAAGACGGCGGTACGGCCCTGCCCGGTCCGCGCCCGCAGCTCCTTCCACAGGGCGCGGCGGCCTTCCACGTCCAGGCCGACCGTAGGCTCGTCCAGCACCAGCAGGTCCGGATCGCCCACCACGCACAGCGCGAACCGCACCCGCTGCCGCTGCCCGCCCGACAGCCGCCCCACCCGCTGCCCGGCCAGCTCCTCGACGCCCGCCGCCCGCATCGCCCGCTCCGGCGTCAGCGGCGCGGGATACATCCCGGCGACCGCCGCCACCAGCTCGCCCACCCGCACGTCCTCCAGCAGCCCGGACTCCTGCAGCAGCACCCCGATCCGGCCCGCCCGCAACGCCTCCAGCGGCCTGCGTCCCAGCACCCTCGCGGTGCCCGAGCCGGGGGTGCGCAGGCCGAGCGCGATGGACAGCAACGTGCTCTTGCCCGCCCCGTTGGGGCCCAGCAGGGCCACCGTCTCGCCCTCGCCGACGTCCAGATCGACGTCCGCGAGCGCGGTCACCGGGCCGTAGTCCTTCGTCACGGCCCTCAACTCCAGTGCGCTTCCCGTCATGCGCCCAGCCTGGGTCAACGGGGCGGCGCGGGTGTAGTGCCGTACGTCAGCCGGGCCCGTATGACGGATGTCATGGGTACGGCGGCGGGCTCGCCGGGACGGCGCGGGTCATTACCGCCGCGGCTACGATCATGTTCTGTGTGTTCGCGGCGTTCGGCGCCTCCGACGATCGCGCGCTGCGCGTCATGGGGCCGTCGCGGTGCTGGTGGATGCCATTGTGGTGCGCCTGGTTCCGGTGCCGGTCGCCATGGAAGTGATCGGTGAGGGAAACCGGTGGTTTCCTGTCCTGACCTTTCGGAGGCTGACACCGAGGCGGAATCGTACGTAATATCCAGACATCACGAGCGTTGGGGGCGCCAGGGTGCCAGGACAGAACGTGGGTGTGGTAGTAGATCCGCAAGTGCCGCGCGAGGTGGCCGGTCTGTTACGCGCCAACGCCCCCTTACTGTCCAGGGTGAAAGCCGGTTGGGTGCCCCCCGCCGTGACCCCGGCGCGCCGCCGCAGCCCCTCCAGCGCGCTGCTGCTGGCCGCCACCCCCGTGGTGATCGCGCTCATGGCCGTCCTGCTGGCCTCGCAGGCCTCGGCGGCCGGGTTCGTGCTGCTCGGCACGTACGTCTTCATCGTCCTGGTGAAGATCGCCTCCATGAGCGAGACCCCCGAGGAGGAGCGCCCGCAGGAGCGCGGCGTGTACGAGCAGGCCCGCTGGTACGACGGCCGCTTCCTGCTCCCCGAGGACTTCGACCACGACGCCAGGCTCGTCCTGTCCAGGGCGCAACGCGCCATCGGCTCGGTGCTGCGCTCGCACGTCAACGCCGAGGGCCTGCTGGACGACGCCCGCAACGCGGTGATGCTGCCCGCGCAGGAGTGGGAGATCGCCCGCCTGCTGGCCAAGCTGTCGGCGCTGCGGCTGGAGCACAGGGAACTGCTGGCCAGAGGCATCGCGCCGGAGGTGGCGGCGGTGATCGAGCCGCTCGAACGGGCCCTGGTCAACAGCGAGGCCGCCGTGGTCGCGCGGGTCGAGGCGCTGGAACGTTACGCCGGGCACGTCGCCGAGGCCGAGCGCGCCTACCACGCCCGAGGCCAGATCGAGGAGCTGCGCGCCCGCCTGCCCCGCTACGAGGAGCTGCTGGCGGAGGCGGGCGCCGACCGGCTCGGCGTGGCGGAGATCGAACGGCTGGCGCAGGACGCCGACCTCCTGGAGCGCACCTTACGCCGCAGCGTCGAGTCCGCCCACGAGGCGTTCCGCCACCTGGAGAGCTGACACTCCGACAGAAAGTCACAGAGGATCGATAACGTGCCAGGACGTCAGGCGAAGGTGATAGTCGATCCGGCGGTGCCCGACGACGTCGCGGCCCTCCTGAAGGACCACCGCAAGCTGCTCATGCGCATGGAGTCGGGCTGGGTCCCGCCGCGCGGGAGGCGTTTCCCCGTGGCGGCCGCGGGAGCCAGGCTGGCCGCCGCCGCGACGGCTCTGGCGGCGGCGGTGTACGGGCTGGCGCTGTTCGTGGACGAGCGCTACACGCCCTTCGTGGTGATCATGACAGGTTCGGCGCTGCTGATGGTCAGCGTCCTGCTGCGGCCCCGGCCGGACGCCGAGGTGGAGCGGCGGCGCGCCAAGGAGCGCGAGGTGTACGAGGCCGCCCGCCGCCACGAGGGCCGCTACGTGCTGCGCGAGCGGCTCGACGACCCCGCCAGGACGCTCATGTCCCGCGCCCAGGCCGCCATCGAGCAGGTCGTCGACTCCAGCGTGAACGCCGAGGGCCTGCTGGACGACGTGCGCAACGGCGTGATGCTGCCCGCCCAGGAGTGGGAGATCGCCCGCCTGCTGGCCAAGCTGTCGCAGCTGCGGGCCGAGCACCAGGACGTCGTCGCCGAGGGCGTCACCCCCGAGGTGGCCGCCGTGGCCGAGCCGCTCGCCCACGCCCTCGACAGCAGCCAGGAGGCGGTGCTGGCCCGCGTCGAGGCCCTCGAACGGTACGCGGGCCACGTGGCCGACGCCGAGCGCGCCTACCGCGCCAGGAACCAGATCCAGCGCCTCAGCGCCAAGCTGCCCCGCTACGAGGAGCTGCTCGCGGAGTCGGGCGCGGACGGCTCCGCGGTGCCCGAGCTGGGCAGGTTGTCCGACGACGCCGACCGGCTCGAGCAGGCGCTGCGCGACAGCGTCAGCTCAGCTCACGAGGCTTTTCGTCACTTGAATAGCTGATTTCCCTTAGGATCCGGATTCGTGGCGGATGTGGTAGTAGACCCCGAGGTACCACCGGACGACGCCCAGCTCCTCAGGGACAGCCGTCAGGTTCTGATCAAGATGCGCCACGGCTGGACGCCCCAGCCGCGACCGTCCGTCTCCAGCGCGCACCGCCGCATGATGATGGCGTTCGCCGGGGCGGCCTTCTTCGGGCTCCTGATGGGCTTCGGCTCGCCGGCCCGCGGTCTCGGGCTGCTGATGATGGTGCTGTTCGGCATCCCGCTGGTGATCGTGCTGTTCGTCCGCAACGACGTGCCCGAGGACGACGAGGACGCCTACGAGCGCGAGGTCTACGACCAGCTCCGCTGGTACGAGGGCCGCTACGTGCTCACCGACGACCTCGACGAGTCCTCGGCCAGGCTCCTGGCCCGCGCCCAGCGCGCCATCGCCGCCGTGACCGGCTCCCGCGTCAACGCCGAGGGCCTGCTGGACGACGTGCGCAACGGCGTGATGCTGCCCGCGCAGGAGTGGGAGATCGCCCGGCTGCTGGCCAAGCTGTCCGCGTTGCGCGCCAAGCACAGGGAGACGGTCTCGCAGGGGCTCACCCCCGAGGTGGAGGCCGTCGCCCGGCCGCTGGCGCGGGCGCTGGACAACAGCGAGGAGGCCGTGCTGGGGCGCGTCGAGGCGCTCGAACGGTACGCGGCCAACGTGGCCGACGCCGAGCGGGCGTACGTGGCGCACCACCAGATCGAGGAGCTGCGCGGCCGGATGCACCAGTACGAGGAACTGGTGGCCGAGACGGGGGCCGACGGGTTCGTCGTACCGGAGCTGGAGCGCCTGGCCGCCGACGCCGACCGGCTGGAGCAGGCGCTGCGGCGCAGCGTGACCTCGGCGCAGGAGGCCTTCCGCCACCTGGAGCCGTGAAGGCCCAGAAGAGGGTCCAGAAGGCCTTCCGCCGCCCGGACCCGTACAGGTCCAGAAGGCGGAAGGTGGTCAGGCGTGGTGGGCGGCGCGCAACAGCAGGTCGCACAGCGCGTCGGCGGCGTCCAGCCGGCCCAGCTTGGCCGCCGCCTGCCCCATGCCCTGCCGCAGCCCGGGGTCGGCCAGCAGCGGCATCAGCTCGGCCAGCAGCATGTCGGCCGTGGGGTGCGGCTCCAGCAGCGCGCGGGCCGCGCCCGCGGAGGCCAGGTAGCCGGCGTTCTTGCGCTGCTCGTCGCCGCCGGTCGGGATGAGCGGGATCAGCACGGACGGCTTGCCGATGGCGGTCAGCTCCGACACCGTGCCGGCCCCGCTGCGGGAGATCACCACGTCGGCCGCCGCGAACAGGTCGGCCAGCTCGCCCCCCACGTACGGGACCGGGTGGTAGCGGTCGGCCAGCTCGGGCGGCAGCGCCACGGCGCGCATCTGGTCGATCCAGGCGGGCCCGCACTGGTGCACGATCTGCGCGTGCGGCAGCAGCCGGGGCAGGCTCTCCGCGATGAGCGTGTTGATCTGCTTGCTGCCCTGCGCGCCGCCCGTCACGTAGATGAGCGGCACCTCGAACGTCAGCCCGAACAGGTCGTAGGCCGCCGCGCGGTTGCCCTGCAGCAGCTCAGGCCTGATCGGGTTGCCGGTCACGACGGCCTTGGCGCGGGCCGAGGCGGGCAGGTACTGCAGCGAGGACTCGTGCGACAGCGCGATGGTGGTCGCCAGCCTGGACAGGATGCGGTTGGCCAGGCCCACCACGGTGGTCTGCTCGTGCATCACCAGCGGCCGGCGGATGATCTTGGCGGCCACGCCGATGGGCACCGCCACGTAACCCCCGGTCGACAGCACCACGTCCGGCAGGTAGCGGGCGGCGTGCCCGATCGCCTGGAACACCCCGACGGGGATGCGGAACACGTCGGCGATGTTGGTGCCCAGCTCCTTGAGGTTGGGCCGGCGGCGCAGCTTGCCCGTGGTGATCGCCTTGAACGGGATGCCGTGCTCGGCGGTGATCCGCGCCTCCAGGCCGTTGGCGGTGCCCACCCAGAGCACGTCGTGCGGCACCTGACGTCGCTGGACGGCCGACAGGGTCGTCAGAGCCGGATAGGTGTGACCGCCGGTGCCGCCGCCGGTGATCAACAGTCGCAGGGTTCGTGACATGCGATCAGCGTAGGGCCGCGCAGCGGAAGCCGGTGTGCCCGGTCGAGGAGTCGGGCGTGTTGTTCGTCCGCGCGGCCACCCGGTAACGGTTGCAGTAGGAGTCGTGACACAGGTACGACCCGCCGCGGATCACCTTGGCGGCGCCCTCGGCGGGCCCGGCCGGGTTGTCGGCGGACGGCTCCCACTCCACGCCCCACCAGTCGGCGGTCCACTCCCACACGTTGCCGGAGACGTTGTAGAGGCCGTAGCCGTTGGGCTGGAACGACTTGACCGGCATCGTCCCCTTGCTCGGCGCGGTAGGGAAGCGGCCCTGCCAGATGTTGCACCGCTGCCGCCCCTTGGGCGCCAGCTCGTCGCCCCACGGGTAACGCGCGCGCTCCAGGCCGCCCCTGGCCGCCATCTCCCACTCCGCCTCCGTGGGCAGCCGCTTGCCCGCCCAGGCGGCGTACGCGGTGGCGTCGTTCCACGAGACGTGCACGACGGGATGGTTCTGCCGGTCGCCGATCGTCGAGCCGGGGCCCTCGGGGGAGCGCCAGGCGGCCCCCTCGACGCCCGCCCACCAGGGCGCGCCCGGCACCGTCGCCTCCATCACGCCGGTCGTGGCGAACTGGCGGAAGACGAACGACCAGCCGATCCGCTCGGCCTCGGTGACGTAGCCGGTCTCCTTCACGAACGTGGCGAACTGCGCGTTCGTCACACATGTGGGGTCGATCCAGAACGGGTCGACCCGCACCTCGCGCACCGGGCCCTCGCCGTCCTCGGGGCGCCCGTCGGGGTCGTCGCCGCCCATGAGGAACGTGCCTCCGGGGATGCGCACCATCCCGCGTGGCGGCCCGCTCGGCGCGGGGCGCCGAACGGCGATCTGGACCTCGCCCGCCGGCCCGGCGGCGGGGTCGCGGCTCGGGCCACAACATGCGCTCAAGAGTCCCCCCAAAGTGTCACGACACCAAGGAAGGGTAGTGCCTGAGGCATGGCCAGGATGACGCGCCCGCCGCGCCGGGCGCACTCCTGCGTGAGCGCTCAGTCACTCCGTCCGTCACGTTGGAGGATCCGGTGCCCGTCGAGCTTCGCCACAGCCACCTCAGTTTCGCCGTAAAAGCCGCAGACCGGTAGCTTTCTACCATGCGACTCGGCGTGCTGGACATCGGCTCGAACACCGTCCACTTACTGGTCGTCGACGCCCACCGCGGCGCGCGGCCCATGCCTGCCTACTCCCACAAGGTCGACCTTCGCCTCACCGAGCACCTCGACAAGGACCAGAAGCTCGGCAAGGTCGGCGTCGAGCGGCTCGGCAGCTTCGTCGAGGAGGCCGTCCACCTCGCCGAGGACAAGGGGGTGGAGGACCTGCTGGCCTTCGCCACCTCCGCCGTGCGCGAGGCCGCCAACGGCGAGCAGGTGCTCGCCGAGATCGACAAGCGCTGCGGCGTGCACATCGCGGTGCTGTCCGGCCGCGACGAGGCCAGATTGACGTTCCTGGCGGTGCGGCGGTGGTTCGGCTGGTCGTCCGGCCGGTTGCTGGCCTTCGACATCGGGGGCGGCTCGCTGGAGATCGCCGCCGGGGTGGACGAGGAGCCCGACGTCGCCGTGTCGCTGCCGCTGGGCGCGGGGCGCCTGACGCGCGACTGGTTCACGGGTGACCCGCCGGGCAGCGACGAGGTGCGCAAGCTGCGCAAGCACGTACGGGCCGAGATCGCCCGCAGGGTCGGCGACGTGGTCAGGTTCGGCGAGCCCGACTGCGCCGTGGCCACGTCGAAGACGTTCAAGCAGCTCGCCAGGATCGCCGGGGCGGCGCCGTCGAGCGACGGGGCCTACGTGTCCCGCTCGCTGTCGCGCGAGGACATGGCCGACTGGGCCGTCAAGCTGACCAGCATGAAGTCGGCCGAGCGGGCCCAGCTCTCCGGCGTGTCCGAGGGGCGGGCGGCGCAGCTCGCGGCGGGCGCGCTGGTCGCCGACGCGGCCATGGACCTGTTCGAGGTGGACCGGCTGGAAGTGTGCCCGTGGGCGCTGCGCGAGGGCGTGATACTGCGCAGGCTCGACCTGCTGCCCGGGCGGCTCGACCAGCTCAACGGCGGCCCCGACCAGTGAGCCAGATCAAAGAGGTCAAGGTAAGGTCGATATATCCTTATTCGTTGGCATAAAGCGCTGGTGGGCGGGCATTTTTCGCCGAATGATGACAGTGCTCGGCGCGATCGGATCCCTGGCAGTCGTTCTCCTGCTCATCGTCCTGGCGGTGCTGCTCATCTCGGTCGTCGCGATGCTCGGCCTGCTCGCGATGGCGGCCTCGATGACCCACTGGAAACGGATCTGGAGGCGGCTGTCCAGGCGGGAGCCCCGGCTGGAGCTGAAGCTCAGCGGGGAGACGGTGCCCGAGCGGCGGCGGGCGGAGCTGAGCGGTAACGAGCCCCGGGTACGCCGCCGCTTCCTGCTCGGCGACGCACGGCCCCGAGAGGCGAAGCGCGGCCCCGGCCTGCGCGGCTACCGCCTGCACCGCCCGCTCGACAGGAGCACCAGGGTCTGAAAGGACGCGGAGGCCCCGCGTCGAAGTGCCGCACCGGAACCTTGGTTCCGGTGCGGCACTGGGTGGGTTGAACGGCGGGAGCTCCGCCTGGGGGTCAGGTGGCCATGAGGTGCTGCCCGGCGGCGCCCGGCGCGTAGCGCAGGCGTTTCTCCAGGCAGACCACGGAGCCGTGCTCCCGCCGGTTGGTGAAACGGATGTCGTCGGCGAGTGCCCGCATGATCTGCAGCCCACGCCCGTGCTCGGCGCCCGGTTCGGGCTCCGCCACCTCGCGCGGGTCGAATCCGTCGCCGTTGTCGACCACCTTGATCACACACAGGTGGTCGTGGACGGACGCGCTGACCGTGTAGTCGTCGCTGGGCGCCGCATGTCTGATCACATTGGAGCACGCCTCGGTGAGCATGAGCTCGATGTCATCTCGGACCTGGGGCTCGACGCCGAGCGACCGCAGCGTGCCGTCCAGCATCTGCCTGATCAGCGGGACGCTCGCCGCATCCCTGGGCAGTCGGAGTGCCATCGTAGCCTCCACTGCGCCTCCTCCCGTCTGGATGCGTGCGAGCCTTCTGCCCACGAATCCGTGTCCCAATCGTCGTTATCGGACGGGACGGGGCCGAAAACCTCATCGCTCCAGGAGGCGGTGGGCCACTTCCAGGCAGGCCTTGTGGATCTCGTCCTCGGACAGCTCGCCCTCCTTCATTAGCCACTTGCCCGCGTGCAGGGCGAACAGCGCCAGCGAATGACTGATGCGCTCGGCGGGCGGGGCGCCCGGCTCGCTGATCTCGGACGTGAGCTCTCCCATGCGCTGCCGGATCTTGATCAGCGTGGGGTGGTCGCGCAGCGCCGTCTGGTTGCGCTCCAGGAACCTGGCGATGCCGAGGTGCCGGGTCGCGCGGATCTTCTCGGCGTAGCGGTCGACCAGCTCGCGGCGCGTCTCCGGGCCCCTGGGCCGGCTCCTGACCCAGGCGAGCAGCTCGTCGAGCTCCTCCAGGCGCTGCTCGACCAGGCTCGCCACGATGTCGTCCTTGGTCTTGAAGTGGTAGTAAAGAGCGGCTTTCGTCACGCCGAGCTCCTCGGCGATCTCCCGCAGGGACGTCGCCTCGTACCCCTGCTCGGTGAACAGCCTCAGCGCGATCTCCTGGATTCGGGTTCGCGTGTCTTCCCGCACTTCGCACCTTTTCTACTTGACGGCCGGCAAGTAAGTATTTACCTTATCTTACGCTTGCCGGTCGGCAAGTAAGCAAACGTTCAACCATCTGGGGGTAAAGGATGACGGAGCCTGTTGCCGGCCGCCGCCGCGAGGTCATGGTCGTCCTGCCCGGCCTGATGCTCGCGATGGTGCTGGCCATGCTGGACAACATGATCGTGGGCACGGCCATGCCCCGCATCGTGGGGGAGCTGGGCGGGCTGACGTACCTGTCCTGGGTCGTGACGGCGTACGTGCTGGGCACGACCGTCTCCACGCCGATCTGGGGCAAGATCGGCGACCTGTACGGGCGCAAGACCATCTTCATCATCTCGATCCTCATCTTCATGGCCGGATCGGTGCTGTGCGGCATGGCGGGCTCCGCGATGTTCGGCGGCCCCGAGGGCGGCATGGCCGAGCTGATCGCGTTCCGCGCGGTGCAGGGCCTCGGCGCCGGCGGCCTCATGGTGAACGTCATGGCCATCATCGGCGACCTGGTGCCGCCCCGCGAGCGCGGCCAGTACCAGGGCATCACCGCCGGCGTCATGTCGCTGGCCATGATCGCCGGGCCGCTGGTCGGCGGGTTCATCACCGACCACCTCGACTGGCGCTGGGCCTTCTACGTGAACCTGCCCGTCGGCGCGATCGCGCTGGCCCTCATCATCGCCAAGCTGCACCTGCCCCCGGTGAACAGGACGAACGTGCGCATCGACTGGGCGGGCGCCGCCCTGCTGTCGATCAGCATCACCGCCATGGTGCTCATCACCACCTGGGGCGGCAACGACTACGCCTGGAACTCCTGGCAGATCCTCGGCCTCGGCGCGCTGGCCCTGATCACGCTGGCGGTGTTCATCCTGGTCGAGCGGCGCACCGTCGAGCCGATCATGCCGCTGCAGCTCTTCCGCAACCGCAACTTCACGCTGATCTCGATCATCGGCTTCCTGCTCGGCTTCGCCATGTTCGGCGCGATCAACTTCCTGCCGCTGTTCCAGCAGCTCGTGCAGGGCTCCACCGCCACCAACTCCGGCCTGCTCATGCTGCCCATGATGGGCGCCGCCATGGTCGTGTCGATCTTCGTGGGCCGGGCCATCACCAGCACGGGCAAGTACAAGATCTACCCCGTGATCGGCGGCCTCGGCATGGTCGCCGGCATGTGGCTGCTGTCCACCATGGACGTGGCCACGCCGTCCTGGGAGACCGGCCTCTACATCGCGGTGCTCGGCCTCGGCATGGGCTTCCTCATGCAGACCACGATGCTCATCGCGCAGAACAGCGTCGAGCAGCGCGACCTCGGCGTCGCCAGCAGCACCAGCACCTTCTTCCGCTCGATCGGCGGGTCCTTCGGCGTCTCCCTGTTCGGCGCGGTCTTCAACAACCACCTGCTGGCGGAGCTGACCGCCCGCTTCGGCGAGAGCGCGGCCGGGAGCATGGCGGGCAACGGCGCCAGGATGGACCCCGCGGCGGTCGCCCAGCTTCCCGCCCAGGCGCGCACCGGGCTGCTGGAGTCGCTGGCCGTCTCCATCTCCGGCGTGTTCTCGTGGGCCATCGCGTTCGCCGTCGTCGTGCCGGTGCTGGCGGTGTTCGTCAAGGAGATCCCGCTGCGCGGCGCCAGCCCGTCCGACGAGAAGGCGGCCACCCCCGCCGCCGGGTGAAAAATGGGAGGCGCCGGACCGGTCGCTTCCAGGACAATCCTGCCCATGCATACCATCCGCCGGCCACGCGTGGACGACGCCGCGGCCATCCACGAGCTCGTCGCCGCGAGCGACACGGCGGTCATCGGCGCCGCGGACTCCACCCTGGAGGACATCGCCGACGAGCTGGTCGAGCCCGGCTTCGACCGCGAGCGGGACGGCTGGCTGGCCCACGACGCCGGCGGCCGGCTCGACGGCTGGGCCTGGGCCTGCCGCAACGGCGACAGCGACCTCGTGGACGTCGAGGTCGTCGTCCGTCCCGGCGTGGACGGGCTGGCCGAGGAGCTGTGGCCCACCGTGCTGGCCCGCGCCGCCGAGCTGGGCAAGGAACGCGGCCACGACACCGTCACCCTGCATGTCGGCGTCTACCGCAGCGACGCGGCCAAGCGGGCGCGGGTGCAGGAGCTCGGCTTCGAGCCGGGCACCAGCTACCACCGCATGCGCATCGACCACGACGGCCCCGTGGAGCCGCTCGCCGCCCCCGCCGGGCTCACGCTGCAGTCCGGGGAGAGCGAGGAGGTGCGGCGCGAGGCGCACCTTGTGCACCAGAAGGGGTTCGCCGAGCACTTCGGGTTCGTCCCGGTCGGCTACGAGCAGTGGTACGAGCGCCGGCAGGCCTCCAGCACGAACGACTGGAGCCAGCTCGTGCTGGCCCGCCTCGACGGGCAGCCCGCCGCGGTGCTCATCGGCAGCAACGCCTTCGCGCTCGACGAGGGCTGCGGCTACGTGGCCACGCTCGCGGTGCTGCCCGAGTACCGGGGCCGGGGGCTGGGGCGGTTCCTGCTGCGGCACGCCTTCGCCGCCGACGCCGCGCGCGGGCGCAAGGGGACGATCCTGCACGTCGACTCCAACAACACGACCCCCGCGCTCGGCCTGTACGAGTCGGCGGGGATGCGGCTGGTCATGGCCATCGACGTCTGGCAGCGCAACCTGCCCTGACGTCCTGTCCTGAAGACCTGGCGCGGCGACCTGGCGCGAGGACGCGGTGGCTCAGACCCGGTGGCGGGCCAGGTGCTCCAGGACCGACTGGTTGGCCTCCCACCCGTCGGGGAACTTCACCGGCACCCCGAGCTGCACCGGCTCCGCCGAAGGGTGCGCGTCCAGCAGCTCGGCGATGCCCGCCCTGGCCACCACCACGCACGCGTGCCGATGCCGGGACGCCAGCACGCATAGCCGCCCCGACTCCAGGTGGAACGCCGTCGCGTCGCGCCGCCCCGACAGCGGGTGCAGCACGATCGTCACGTCGTACTCGCGGCCCTGCAGCCGGTTGGCGGTGTCCACGGTGATCTCCGCGGGCAGGCCCGCCGCACGGATGGCCGCCACCTGGTCCCTGTGCGCCGCCCCGACCGCGATCCGGTCCGCCGTCACCGGCCGCTCGCCCTGCTCGGACCCGGCCATCGCGCCGCGCTGCAGCAGCCGCTCGGCCAGCCGCGCCACCGCCTCCACGGCCTCGCCGTCGGTCCGGACGGTGTGCCGGTTCGGCAGCTCCAGCAGCGCCCACCCCGACCTGGCCGCCTCCTCCAGCGCCCGGTCGTGCACGCCGCCCATGCCGCCGGTCGACAGCTCCAGCCACCGGTCGCCGTGATCGGTGCCGGAGCGGAACCCGGTGAACGGGTAGAACGCCCGCGACACCACCGGCGCAGCCGAGGCGGGCAGCCGCCACGAGACCGGCAGCCGGTGCACCGGCAGGTCCGGGTTGTGCCGCAGCAGCACCGACACCGCGCTCTGCAGCGGGTCCCACGACAAGCCCGACCAGCGGTCGCCGTCCACGATCGAGAACGGGTCGAGCTGCCCGGGGTCGCCCACGAACAGCGCCCGCTCGAACAGCCCCGCGATGCGCAGCAGCTTGTCCGAGCGCATCTGGTACGCCTCGTCCACGATCGCCCACGGCCACACCCGGTCGCCGATCCACGCCCATTTGTCGGCCGTGGCGATGACGATGTCCGGGTCGCCCAGGTCCTGGATGCGGGTGCCGACCCGGACGCCGGGCAGCTCCAGCATGCGCAGCGGCGGCACGTACCCGCCGGCCGACAGGCGGCCCACGGTCAGGTGCGGGTGCTTGTCGCAGATCCGCGCCACCAGGTCGTCGACCTGCTCGTTGGTCTGCGCCACGATCATCAGCGGCTCGCCGGTCGCCGCGATGTGCGCCGCCGCCCGTACGACCAGCGTGGACTTGCCCGCCCCCGGCGGCGAGTCGACCACCACGCCCCGGTGGCGCGGCAGGTCGGCGAGGACGTTCCTGATGACCTGCTCCGGGCTGAGCGTCGTCTCCTCGCCGGTCACGACCATTCCTCCTGGGCGTCCTCGTCGTCGGGCACGTACTCCTGCGGCGGGCCGCCGTGCGTCCACGGCGTGGCCTCGGGCTCGGGCAGGGCGGGGGAGCCCTGGAAGTCGTCGGTCAGCGAGGTGTAGCAGACCCGCTCGCCGACCTCGGGCACCGCGCCGGGCGCCGGGGTCTTGCCCCGGCCCATGCCCTTGGTGATCTTGAGGGTGACCAGGCCCTGCGCGGCCTCCACCAGCTCGGCGCCCTGGCTGCGGCGCTGCGGGGTGCCCAGCGAGGTGCCGGGCGGCAGGCGTACCGGATCGTCGGTCTTGATCACCACGAGCGGGCGCAGCTTGCGCGAGCGGCCCTCGCCCTCGGTGTTGTCGGGCACCGTCTCGATCACCTCGCCCGCGAACGCCTCGCCGGTCAGCCGGTACTCGGCCATCACCAGCGGGTCGTCGTAGGCGCGCTGCACGTCGTAGGCGGCCTGGGCGCGCTCCATGCGGGCCAGCTTCGCCGCGGCGGTGACCGCGCCGTCGCGCCGCGCCTGCGGCGGCGCGCCCTCGGCGACGTGCACCGCCATGCCGCTGAACGAGCCGCGGTCCTGCTCCCACCGCTGCGCCACGCTCGCGCCCTCGGGCAGCCCGGCCAGCAGGTCGATCGCCTGCCACATCAGCCGCCAGGTGGGTTCGAGCTGGGTGCGCAGCGCCTCGGTGACGCGTTCTGCGGATTCGCTCTCCATCGCGGGGGCGAGCACCTCCGCGTCGAAGCCGGGGTCGGTGGCAGGGCCGGCGGGCGGCCAGATCAGCGGGTCCTCGGCCTCGTCGCTGGGCCCCGTGGTGATCCAGGCGAGCAGCGCCGCCAGGTTGGCGTCCTCCAGCGAGCTCTGCCCGCTGGCCCAGTGCCGGCCCAGCTCCTCGGTGGCGGCCAGCATCAGCGACGAGCCCGGGTACGCCGCCCGCTCCCCGAGATAGGTCAGCCACCGGCCCAGCAGCGGCACCGACTCCGGCACCGGGTAGGGGCCGTCGGTGCGGCGGAAGCGGGTCGAGCGGCCGAGCAGCCGGGTGAAGGCCACGCCCGTCTGGTTCGGGACGATCACCTGCGGGGCGTCGATCGCCCGCTCGTACGGGTCGGCGTTCTTGCGCTCCACCGACTCGGTGTCGTTCATGAAGCCCTCGATGTAGGGCAGCAGCACCGCGGCCACCTCGGCGGCCCAGGCGAAGCGCAGGTCGCGGTTGCGCGGCTGGGTGACCACGAGCAGCCGCGGCCGTTCCCGGTCGGTGCCGAGCATCGCGGCCAGCGGCGCGGCGGCCTCGCCCGACAGCTTGAGCGGGATGAACACCATGGGACGGTCGGACAGGTGGCAGTGCCTGACGGTCGCGACGGGCTGCGCGACGCCCTCGTCCAGGGCGCGCAGCCGGGCTAGCGAGGTCAGCAGGCTCATGTCGGGCGTCTCCGCGGCAGGCGGGTGGTCGGCGGCTTCAGGCTCGTCAGCGGCGCAGGCGGCTGAGGCGGCTGAGGGCGCTTCGTCGGCGGGGTCAATTGAGGCACTCTCTGCGCAGGCGTTCGGCGTTGCGGAGCAGCCGGGCGATCTCCTCCTGCCCCTCGGCCGGGTCGCGGGACCCGTCGGCCAGGCCCAGCGCCTCGGCCACCGAGGCGACCCCGCCCAGCTCGTCGCGCACCTGCCGGCCCAGCAGGTCGGAGGCGCCCTCCTGGCGGGCCTCGTCGCGGCAGAAGAAGCACAGGTCGCACGTGGACAGGCAGTCGGGCGCGTACCGGGCGGTGGTCCTGCGCAGAGCGTCGGCCAGCTCGGCCACCGGCCTGGTGGGCCGGCCGTCCTCGTCGGGCAGCAGGTCGAGGGTGAGGTCGTCGGGCAGGCCGTCGAGCAGCCGGTCGAGCGTGGTCATGCGGGCGAGCTGGCGGCGCAGCACGGCGAGCTGCTTGCGCACGTCCACCAGGGTCGCGACCGGCCGGTTGGCGAAGTTCTCCGGGCAGACCAGCACCACGTCGTGGGAGACCTTCAGCGGGTCGTGGCCCAGCTCCTCCAGCAGGTTGCGCAGCGCCAGCACGTACACCGCCGCCTGCCGCGCCGCCGCGGCCACCGCCGACGGCTCGGCCTGGCCGTCGATCACCGCGAACGACTTGATCTCCACGATGTGGAAGCGCCCGCCGAGCTGGAAGGCCACCACGTCGGGCTCCAGGTACGCGGTGTGCCCGGCGATGCGCAGGCTGAGCAGCGGATGGTCGTACAGGGTGCCCGCGTCCTGCCCCTCGCGCGCCGCCCGGTCGAACAGCGCCTTGGTGTGCGCGTGCCGCAGGTGCGCGCCGATGTTCTCCACGTCGTGGTAGGCCACCTCGGCGACGGGCAGGCCGAGCACCTCGCGCAGCATGCGCAGCAGCTCCGCGCAGCCGTCGGCCTTGACCAGCGCCTCGAACAGGTTGCCGCGCGTGATCGCGAACGGCGACTGGCCGAACGGCGCGGGGAAGCCGAGGTGCCGGGCGGCGGCGTCCTTGTCGATGCCGGCGCCGTCCATCAGGGCGCGGCGGGTGCAGCCGGGGTTCGCGGCCAGCGCCGCGATGGCGCGCGCGTCGTGCGGCTGCTGCGGGGTCGTGCCCCGCAGCGCGTCCAGCCGGTGCACCTGGTCGCCTTCGCGCTTCAAGCCGCTCACTTGGCCTTCTCCTTCTTGATCGTGCTCAGCGTAGCGGCGCCGAACAGCCGAGCGGCGTCATCGAGCTGTGCTTTGGCGCGTTCTGCCAGCTCGGCGCGATCCCGCGTGTCGCGATCCGCGTGCACGCGCAGCTCGGCGCGGGCCGCCTCGACCACCTGCGCGGGGTCGGGCAGGGCCAGGGTGCCGTCGGTGGCGCCGGGGATGTTCCTGGCCATTCGGACCAGTAAGCGCAGCGCCCGCTCGTCCTCCGAATAGTGTTCCGCCACCGCGATGGCGCAGGTCAGGAAGTCGACGCGGAGGCTGAGCGGGCCGACCACCCGCCGCTCCAGCGGCCAGGTGCTGAGCGTGAGCAGGCCGCGGGCGGGGGAGAGGCGGTCGGTGAGCGCGGCGCACAGGTAGTACGGGCGCCCGAACGGCGAGGAACGGAACGAGCGCTCCTCGTCCCTGCGCAGGCTGGTGAGCTGGCTGCTGCGGATGGTGCCGCCGAAGAACGCGTCGCTGACGGCCACGACCAGCCGGGGCTGGGCGGCGGCGCCGAGCAGCCGCAGCCCCTGGTGAACCTGCTCGCGTACGGTGACCAGCCGCGGCGGCTCCTCCTTGGAGGCCGGCTGCCGGCCGCTGACCAGGGCGTCCCAGGCGCGCTCTGTGCTGCGCAACTCCGCTCGCAGGACGCGGGCGGTCGCGCTGTCCCTGACCCGCATCGCCTTGCGCACGCCGGCCCGCAGCTCGTCGATCCGCCGTTCGAGATCGTCCAGCCGGTCACTCATGGCGCGACTGTACCAGCAGTCCCAGTATTTCCCAGTATTTTAGGAGATCTACGTCGTAAAGGCGTCCGGAACGGCCAGCACCCACGTGCGGTCGTCGGTGAGGAAGCGCTCCAGCCGCAGCCCCTCGGCCGCCAGCGCGGCGGCGAGCTCGTCGTCGGTGAGCCGCCTGGAGGAGAACGACTGGGTCCACACCTGGTCGTCGCCGTGCGTGTAGCGCATGGTGGCGTGGAACATGCCGGGCGAGACCTCCTCGACGGCCGCCATCGTGATCGTGATGTCGCCGTCCTGGCGGCCCAGGCCCACGTGCCAGCGGTCGTGCGCCTCGGCGGGCATCCACTGGATCAGGACCGCGCCGCCGGGCTTGACGTGCCGCGCGCAGGCGGCCAGCAGCGCCTGCCTGGCGGCGTCGTCCCCCGTGTTGACGAGCTGCGAGGCCAGCATGACCGTGTCGAACCGTTCGCCGAGCCGCAGCTCCTGCACCCGGGCGACCACCGTGCGCGCGCCGCGCACCCTGGCCAGCATCTCGGGCGACTCGTCCACCGCCACCACCTGAAAGCCCAGGCCGACGAGCGGGTGCGTCACCCGGCCGACGCCGGCGCCCAGCTCCAGCACGGAGCCGCCCGGCGGGGTGACCCCAGCCACGATCCCGGGCTCGTCGCCCGCCTCCAGCTTGCTGTAGAACTCGACGGGGGAGCCGTCAGGCGTGATGGGTCCTGGGCCCGTTCCTGTGTTCCGCATACGTCGAACCTAGCTCCGGATCAACGCGGTGGGCGATCATTGTTTCCAGCGGCTGACGGGATCGGCCCTCCGCGGCGGCCGGGCGCCGGCGGCGGAAGCGCAGGCTCAGCAGCGAGCCCCGCTCGGTGTGCTCCAGCACGACCTCGTCGCACAAATTCCGGATGACCCAGAGGCCGTAGCCGTGCGAGGCGGTGCGGTCGAGGTCGCCGGCGGTCAGGTGGTCGTGCGTCAGCAGGCCGGCGAAGTCGAGGACGTCCACGACGACGTGACCGGCGTCGGCGCGCGCGGTGATGAGGCCCGACTGGCCGCCGTGGTCGAACACGTTGGTGACCGCCTCGTTCACGGCCAGCACCAGATCCTCCAGCCGCCGGTCGGGCAGGCCGCAGTAGCGGCCGTGCAGGCGTACCAGATCCCTGATCAGGCCGAGGTCGGCCGTGATCGGACACCGTAGTTCGAACTCGAAGATCATCGCCATTCTGCCCGCCGAGGGCCGGGAGGATATCCGCGGGCCCTGTTCCAGCTTTCCCCGCCGAAGATCGGCAAACGTCAGCTTTCCGCGCCGCCCCCGTCGCCGGAGGGAGACGGACGGTAGCGTGGCTGCCACATCGCGTCCTGGACCTGCTGGACGGGGTCGTCCAGGGCCACCCTGGCCAGGCCCTCCTCGGCCGCCTGCCTGGCCACCGCGACGGCGACCGTGGCCGAGACCGCACGCAGGTTCTCCACCTCCGGCAGCAGCGACGCGCCCGGCGCCGACACGTCCACCATGCCCGCCACCGCCTCGGCCGCCGCCCGCAGCATGCCGTCGCTGACCCGCCTCGCCCGCGACACGACCACGCCCAGGCCCACCCCCGGGTACAGCAGCGCGTTGTTGGCCTGGGCGATCGAGTGGTCCACCCCGTCGTACGGGATCGGCTCGACCGGCACCCCGGTCGCCACCAGGGCCCGCCCGCCGGTCCAGCGGAGCAGGTCGTCCGGCGCGGCCTCCATGCGCTCGGTCGGGTTGGACAGCGGGAAGACGATCGGCCGCCCGGCCTTCATCGAGCGCACGACGTCCTCGGTGAACGCGCCCCGCGCCGTCGAGGTGCCCAGCAGCATCGTCGGCTGGACGCGGGCCACCACCTCGGCCAGCCCGATGCCGCCGTCCTCGTCCCTGGCCCAGCCCTCGGTCTCGGCGGGCGGGCGGGCGTAGGGGCGCTGGAAGTCGCGCAGCCCGGCCACGTCCTGGGTCAGCAGGCCCTGCTTGTCCACCGCCCAGACGCGGCGGACCGCCTCCTCCTCGTCCAGGCCGTCGCGCGCCATCGCGTCCCTGAGCTGGTCGGCGATGCCGATCCCGGCCGTGCCCGCGCCGAACACCACCACGCGCTGATCCCGCAGGCGCTGACCGGTGACGCGCATCGCGCCCAGCACGGCCGCCAGCACGATCGCGCCGGTGCCCTGCATGTCGTCGTTGAAGGTCGGGACGCGGCCGGTGTAGCGCTCCAGGATGCGGCGGGCGTTGGACGGGCCGAAGTCCTCCCAGTGCAGCAGCGCCTGCGGGAACAGGCGGGTGGCCGTCGAGACGTAGGCGTCGATGAAGGCGTCGTAGCGCTCGCCGCGGACCCGCGCGTGCCGCTCGCCCACGTAGAAGGGGCCGTTCAGGAGCGCCTCGTTGTCGGTGCCGACGTCCAGCGCCACGGGGATGACCCGGGCGGGGTCGATCCCGGCCGCCGCCGTGTAGACGGCCAGCTTGCCCGCCGTGATGCCCGCCCCGCCGCCGAGCCCCCAGTCGCCGATGCCGAGGATCTGCTCGGCGTCGGAGGCCACGATGAGGTCCACGTCGCCCGCGCCGAGGCCGAAGTTGCGCAGGGCCCGCTCGATGCCGCCGGGGTCGTCGATCGACAGGTAGACGCCACGGGGGCGGCGGTACTCGCGGCTGTAGTTCTCGATCACCTGGGCGATCGTGGGGTCGTACACGATGGGCAGCAGCTCGCGCAGGTGGTCGCTCAGCACCCGGTAGAAGAGCACCTCGTTACGGTCCTGGAGGCCGGACAGGAAGATGCTCCTGGCCAGGTCGGTCGGCTGGCGGCCGTACTGCATGTACGCGCGGGCCGCCTGCTCGTGCAGGCTCTCGACGACCGGCGGGATCAGCCCGTCCAGCCCCAGACTCGCCCGCTCCGCCGCGCTGAACGCGGTGTCCTTGTTCAGCAGCGGGTCTTCGAGCACGGCGGGGGAGTGCCGCCTCTGCCCGTGTTCGTACTCGCCCATGCGGTGCTGGCTGCCCCGCGCGGGGCAAGGCTAAGGGCGGCACTTCGAAGATCAATGATGGCCGGGGCGCGGTGGCCTCGCGGCGGTCGGCGTGATGAGGCCCCGGGCCAGGAGCCCGCATGGTGCCGCGTATCCCCATATGTCAGGGCAAACCTTGGTCAAGAGGAGGAGTGTCGCAGGTCAGCGGGACTATTCTGGGGCTTCTTGAGCACGGATGGGTGATCCGATGAGCACCTCCGACAGCGACACAAGAGGGGCGTTCCCAGCGGTCGCCGTGATCGACGCCGACGGCATCATGATCGGCTGGACCCGGTCGGCCGAGGACCTCACCGGCTACCCCGCCGCCGCCATCCTGGGCCGCCCCGTCACCACGCTCCTCCTGCCCGGCGCCGACCCCGGCTGGCGGCCTGGCAACGGCGCGGGCCTGGTGGAGCTGCGGCGGCGGGACGGCGGCAGGATCGTGGTGCGCGCCGAGGTCGCCCCGCTGGCCACCGCCAGGGCGGGGGAGTCGTGGCTGGTCTCGGCCATCCCCGCCGCCGACGACCTGTCCGGCCGCACGGGCTCCCTGCTGGAGGCGCTCATCAGCCACTTCCCGGTGGCCATGGCCATCTGGGACAAGGACCTGCGCTGCGTCTGGCTGAACGCGGCGGCGGCGAACCTGGAGGACGTCTTCCCCCACTACCGCATCGGCCGCTCCCTGGCCGACCCCATCCCCGGCACGGACACCGAGGCCGCGAAGGAGGCGATGCGCAGGGTGCTCGCCGACGGCGCCCCCATGATCGACCGCGAGGCCCGCTGGTCGGCTCCCGACGGCAGCCAGGAACGCATGCTGTCGACCTCGCTGTTCCGCCTGGAGGGCATGGAGGGCAGGCCCCTGGGCGTCTGCTCGCTGGCCCTGGACATCAGCCACAGCAGGGCCAGGGACCGCCTGGCCCTGCTGCGCGAGGCCAGCATCCGGATCGGCAGCACCCTGGACGTGGGCAGGACCGCGCAGGAGCTGGCCGACCTGGCCGTGCCCGTTCTGGCCGACTACGTGACCGTCGACCTGTCCGAGGCGACGCTCCCGGACGCCGAGCCGCTGCAGCGGCTGGCCGCCACGGAGGTCAGCGTCCCGGTCTTCCGCCGGGCGGGCGTGGCCTCCGTCCACGACGGGATCCCCGAGTCGCTGTGGCCCATCGGGGCAGCCGTGTTCGTGCCGCCCGACTCGCCGTTCACGAAGGTGCTGGCCTCGCGCCGGCCGCACTTCGAGGCCGTGCTGGACACCTCGCCGGGGAGCTGGCTCGGCCAGGACCCCGACCGGGCGCGGATCATCCACGGCACCGGCATGCACACGCTGATCATCGTCCCGCTGGAGGCGCGCGGCGACATCCTGGGCGTGGCGGTGTTCGTCCGCAACGCCAACCCCGCGGCGTTCACCAGGGACGACCTGCTGCTGGCCGAGGAGCTGGTCGCGCGGGCCGCGCTGAGCCTGGACAACGCGCGCCGCTACACGCGCGAGCGCAACACCGCGCTCGCGCTGCAGCGCGACCTGCTGCCGCGCCACCTGTCCGGCGGCGCCGCCGTCGAGGTGGCCTCCCGCTACCTGCCCTCCGACGTGCACGAGGGCGTCGGCGGCGACTGGTACGACGCCATCCGCCTGCCCGGCGCCCGCATCGCCCTGGTCGTCGGCGACGTGACCGGGCACGGCATCAACGCCGCCGCCACCATGGGCCGGCTGCGCACCGCCGTCCGCACCCTGTCGTACCTGGGGCTGGACCCGCACGAGCTGCTCGCGCACCTGGACCGGCTGGTGGTCGAGGACTCCTGCGGCGACCTCGACGCGGCGGGCGCCACCTGCCTGTACGCGATCTACGACCCGGCCACCCGCCGCTGCACCATGGCCGCCGCCGGGCATCCGCCGCCCGCGGTGGTGTCGCCGTCGGGCGAGGTGACGTTCCCGCCGCTGCCCAGCGGCACCCCGATCGGCCTCGGGCTGGGCGCGTTCGAGTCGCACGACCTGCACCTGGACGCCGGGACCGTGCTCGCCCTCTACACCGACGGCCTCATCGAGACGCGCCAGGCCGACCTGGACGCCGGCATGGCCAGGCTGGGCACGGCCCTGGCGGGCGCGGCGGCGCTGCCGACGCTGGAGGGCCTGTGCGCCGCCGTGGTCGGCGCGATCGTGGGCGACGGCCCCGCCGAGGACGACGTCGCCCTGCTCATGGCCCGCACCCGGGCCTGACGCTCACCAGTTGAACATGGTGCCGTCCTCCAGGCGGCTGACCGGCAGGTAGGCCCGCTGGTACGGGTACCGCTCCGCCAAATCGTCCCGGTAGTCCACGCCCAGCCCTGGAGCTTCGCCCGGATGCAGGTACCCGTCCGAGAAGGTGTAGGCGTGCGGGAAGACCTCGTCGGTCTCGGCGGTGTGCCGCATGTACTCCTGGATCCCGAAGTTCGGGATGGACAGGTCGAAGTGCAGCGCCGCCGCCATCGTGACGGGCGACAGGTCGGTGGCGCCGTGGCAACCGGTGCGCACCTGGTGCACCGCCGCGTACGCCGCCGCGGTGCGCAGATGGGTGATCCCGCCGCCGTGCACCACCGTCATCCGCAGGTAGTCGATGAGGTACTCGCGCAGCAGCAGCGTCGCGTCGTGAACGGTGCTGAAGATCTCCCCGACCGCGAGCGGCGTCGTGGTGTGCTGCCGGATCAACCTGAAGGCCTCCTGCTGCTCGGCGGGCGCCACGTCCTCCAGCCAGAACAGATGGTACGGCTCCAGCTCCCGCCCCAGCCTGCCCGCCTGGATCGGGGTGAGCCGGTGGTGGGCGTCGTGCAGCAGGTGCACCTCGTCGCCGTACTCCTCGCGCACCCTGGCGAACAGCGACGGCACCGTGGCCAGGTACTTCTCGGTGCTCCAGACGTCCTCCGCGGGCAGCCCCGCCTCGGCCGGCTCGTAGAACAGCTCACCCCTGCCCACGCCGTACGTGCCGGTCAGCCCCGGCACCCCCGCCTGCACACGGACCGCCTTGTACCCCAGGTCCAGGTACCGCCCGACCGCCTCCACGGCCTCGCCGGCGCTGTGGCCGTTGGCGTGCCCGTACACCAGGACGCCGGTCCTGCTCGCGCCGCCCAGCAGCTCGTAGACGGGCACGTTCAGCGCCTTGCCCTTGATGTCCCACAGCGCCATGTCGACCGCGCCGATCGCGGTCATCGTGACGGGGCCGCGCCGCCAGTAGGCGCCGCGGTAGAGGAACTGCCAGATGTCCTCGACCTGGAACGGGTTGCGGCCGATCAGACAGGGCGCCACATGGTCGCGCAGGTAGGCGGCGACGGCCAGCTCGCGGCCGTTGAGCGTGGCGTCGCCGAGCCCGTACAAACCCTCGTCGGTGTGCACGCGCAGCGTCACGAAGTTCCGTCCCGGGCTGGTGACCAGCACCTCGACGTCGGTGATCCTCATGCCAGCTCCAGGACGCGCACCCCGTACGGCGGCAGCTCGACGACACTGACCGGCGCGCCGTCCTCGTCGCGCAGCACCCCGCCGCGCACCGACGGCGCGGCCTTGAGCTCGGCGTCGCACTGGCTGACGCACCACACGAACACGCGGCCGTCCTCGTGCCGCATCAGCGCGGCGCTGACCAGCGGCGTCTCGAACGACACAGGCGTTTCCACGCCCGACTCGGCGGCCAGCGCCCGGTACAGGCGCCAGGTGGGCTCGGGGTTGGCGTGCGGCGTGACCGCCGCCATGTACTCCAGAGGGTAGGTCGCCAGCACCATCCAGCCCGCCCCGACGGCGTGCCGCAGCAGCGCGGGCCTGCCCGCGGCGTCCCTGGCCAGCACCTGCGCCCCGCTCGCTCCGTCCGGCTCGACCGGCAGGTACGAGCGCGAGTTCGCCGTCCCCGCCACCGGGAACACCAGCTCGTCGCCGGCCTTCAGGTCGCCCAGCGCGGCGGTCATGGTCAGCGTGACCGTGTCGCCGGGGATGGGCTCGACCAGGCCGTACCGCGACTGCTTGCGCACCCCGAACATCTCGTCCAGGCCCGGCCACCAGGAGCCGCGCTGGTTGTCGTGCTCGCCCGCGAACCAGGACGCGTACACGGTCGCCCCGGCGCGGGCCCGCTCCAGCAGCGCGCGCCAGCCGGGCGCGGTGAGCTGCTTGGCCGACGGCAGCAGATACAGCCGGCAGTCGTCCGGGATGCCGTCCTTCTCCCTGGCCACGCCGACGGCCAGATCGGCCTCGCGGGCCGCCACGTACGCCTGCCTGCACACGTCGAAGACCACCGTGGCGTCACGCGGCTGCGTGAACGGATAGCGGCTCTCCAGGTACGACGAGACGACCAGCGCCGCCTCCGCGTCGGGACGGGAGCAGCGCCGCAGATCCACCCGCTCGATCAGGGCCGCGAAGTCGCGCACCTCCCTGGCCTGCGCCTTCGGCCGCCCGGCGGCGTCCACCAGCCCGAAGTGCATCTCGAACGGGTGATGGCTGTACGGCTCGTCCGCCCACAGGTCGTCGTAGTCGGTGTTGTTCCACGCCAGCCAGCCGGTCGCGCCCGCCAGCAGCGTGTTGTGCAGGACCTGCCGGTAGTAGTGGGCCGCGTTCACCTCGCTGGTGTAGTCGCTGGTGAGGCCGAACTCCTCCATGACCACCGGCTCGCCGCCGAGATCGAGCAGCTCGCACACGAACGCCGCGCCGAGATGCTGCCGTACGGCGTCCGTCTCCATCCGGTAGACGTGCGGGCCGAGGAAGTCGACCAGCCCGGCCAGCTCACGCACCCGGAAGCCGTTGTCGTTGCCGGTGACCTCCACGCCCCACGCGCCGTCGCCGATCGAGACCGGCTGGGTGCCGCCGCCGGCGCGGACCGCGTCGATGAGGAGCTGCGCCCAGCTCGTCACCTGCTCGTGGTCGAGCGTGCCGATGCCGCGCGAGCGCCAGTCGCCGTAGATGGGGATCTCGTTGGTCAGCAGCCACGCGGCGACGGCCGGATGGTCCTTGAAGCGGGACGTCAGCTCGCGCACGTACCAGGCCTGGCGGGCCACGAACCACACGTCACCGAACAGGTCGCGGCCCTGCCGCCAGGCCGGGTCCCAGTTCTGCCCCGACATGTGGCCGACGATGAACGTCGGGATCGTGCGCATGCCGAGCGCCTCGTGCCGGTCGAGGAAGTCGGCGTAGCGGGCGATGAGCTCCTCGTCCAGGCTGCCGGGGGTGGGCATGAAGTCGGGCCAGTAGAAGAAGCTCCTGGTGACGGTCATGCCGTGCTCGCGCATGACCGCCAGCTCCGCGGAGACCACGTCAGGATCGTAGGAGCGCCACATGCGCGGCCCGCCCGCCCTGGACCAGAAGTTGACGCCGACCCAGAGGTCGCCGAGCCTGGCCGAATGCCGCTTCACCTGTGATGTCCTCCTCAGTCGCTGCCGGTGACGAAACTCTGGATGGCCACGACGGCGCCGCCGCGGGCCCACTCGCGGAAGTCGTCGGCCTCGATGACCACGTTCACCGAACCCGGCACGCCGCGCCGGTTGGCGGTCAGGGCCCGGCCCAGCTCGTCCTTGGCGATGCGGGCCAGCTCCACGCCCTCGCCCGCCAGGACCACGGTCTTGACCATGGACATCGTCGCCACCATCGCGATGAGCCTGCCCAGGGCCTGCGCCGCCTCACGCACCACGGACAGGCACACCCGGTCGCCCGCCGCGGCCAGCCGCATCACCTCGTCGTAGCCGACCTCCCGCCGCAGCGCCTGCCCGACGGTGCCCTCGATCGACCAGCTCGACAGGTACGCCGCCGCGCACCCCCGGTGCCCCTCCGGGCACAGCGGCCCGCCGGGATGCAGCACCAGGTGGCCGAACATGCCCAGGTCCGCCTCGGCCGCGGCCACCAGGTGGTCGTGCACGATGAGCGCGTAGCCGATGCCCGCGCCTATCGTGACCAGCGCGAAGTCCCGCAGGCCGCGTCCTGGGCCGAACCAGTGGTGCTGGTGCGCCAGCGCCGCCACGTCGTTCTTGACCACGCACGGCACGCCCAGCGCGCGCTCCATCAGCGGGCGCAGCTCCACCTGCTCCCAGCCCAGGTACGGCGCGTCCACGAGCTGCTCGCCGCCGATCTGCGTGGAGGCGCGCGCGTTGCCGCCGATCGTGATGCCCGCCCCGACGGGCGCGATCGCCCCGGTGGGCAACCCGCCGCCCAGCCCGCCCGTCAGCTCGTCCAGCAGTCGTCTGGCCTGGAGGCAGACCGCCTCCGGGGCGCGGTCGGTGATCGCCTCGTCGCGGCCCGCGATCACCTCGGCCCGCAGGTCCGTGACGACCGCGTGCACGCGGTCCGCGGTCAGCTTCAGCCCCAGGAACCGGTGCTCGCCCGCGGCCACGTCGAGGGGGCGGGTCGGCCGGCCATTGACCGGGTCGTGCACCACCTCGCCCTCGACCAGCAGCCCCGCGTCGACCAGGGGCTTGGTCAGCCGGGTCAGGCTCCCGGTGGACAGGTGCAGGGTCTTGGCCAGCGCGGTCCTGGACTGCGGGCCGTGGATGATCAGCTCCTTGACGATGGAGCGTGCGGCGTCGGGCAAGGCGTCCCACATGCCGCCCCATCTTCGGGGCCCAACCACCATCAGCGCCAGCCTCCTCCGCTTAGCTTCGCGCCAAAGCTAACACGCGCTCGGTGTCACATAACACTCACGTAATTTGTGCACAAGTAGTGACATGCGCCTCACTTCTTCTCTAAGTTGGCTTCCCTGCAAAGCCAACTCTGGGACTTTGCGTGGAAGGAGACGCGGGATGCGTAACAGAGGGGTCTCCGGCTCGATCACGGCGCTCGGACTGGCCGTCGTCCTGGCCGCCTGCTCATCGGGCACGGGAACGGACGCGGGCGGGGACGCCGCCGCGACGCAGGCGGCGCAGACCGGACCGGTCACGCTCAACTTCTGGTGCTGGAGCGCCGGCCAGAAGGAGAAGGTCGCGGCCTTCAACAAGGCCCATCCGGACATCCAGGTCAAGCACACCGACGCCGGCGGCGGCACCGACACCGCGACCAAGCTGCTCACGGCCAGCCGCGCGGGCAACGCCCCCGACGCCACCTGCCTGGAGTACCAGACGATCCCCGCCATGATCGTCGCGGGCGCGCTGGCCGACATCTCCACCCACACCGCCGACATCAAGGACGCCTTCACGCCCGAGGTGTGGTCGCTGACCAGCTTCGACGGCGCCGTCTACGGCGTGCCCCAGGACGTCGGCCCGATGGTCATGGTCTACAACAGGAAACGCTTCGACGAGCTGAAGATCGACGTGCCGAAGACGTGGCAGGAGTTCGCCACCGTGGCCGCCGACGTCCGCAAGAAGGATCCCGACGCCTACCTCGCCACCTTCGCCCCCGCCGAGTTCGGCAACTTCGCCGGGCTGGCCCAGCAGGCCGGCGCCACCTGGTGGAAGGTCCAGGACCAGACGTGGACGGTCGGCATCGCCGACGCCGCCTCCACCGAGGTCGCCGCCTACTGGCAGGGCCTCATCGACAAGGACCTCGTCAAGGCCCAGCCCCTGCTCACCCCCGAATGGAACAACCAGCTCAACAAGGGCAACATCCTGAGCTGGCCGAGCGCCCTGTGGGCCCCGGGCGTCCTGTACGGCATCGCCGAGAAGCAGGCCGGCGACTGGGCCATCGCGCCGCTGCCCCAGTGGACCCCCGGCGACGACCGGGTCGCCTTCCAGGGCGGCAGCGCCATCGCCGTCACCAAGAACTCCAAGCACACCCAGGCCGCCGCCACCTTCGCCAAGTGGATGAACACCGACAAGGCCGCCTACGACATCCAGATCGCCGCGGGCGAGTACCCGGCGTCGCTGGCCGGCCAGCAGGCCACCGCCTCCAGCGAGCCGCCCAAGCTGGTGTCCGGGCAGAAGGACTACTGGGAGGTCGCCACCAAGGCCGCGCAGCGCACCATCCCGCACATCAGCTGGGGCCCCAACGTCGGCACCGCCCAGAGCGCCTTCCAGGACGCCATGGCCGCCGCCATCCGCGACAAGACGCCCCTGCTCCAGGCGCTGCAGAAGACGCAGCAGGTCGTCGTGGACGACATGACGGCCACCGGCTTCAAGGTCGCCGGGCAGTGACCGACGCCGCCGGCGCCCGCCGCAGGTCGCGGGCGCCGTACCTGTTCGTCGCCCCGGCGGTGCTGCTGTTCCTGGCCTTCCTGGCCGTCCCCATCGGGTACGCCGTCTACCTCAGCGCCCGCGGCCTGCGGCTGGCCGGAACCGGCATCTTCGGCACCCGGCAGGAGGTCTTCGTCGGCCTCGACAACTACGCCAGGATCCTCACCGACGCCGAGTTCTGGGCCGGCTTCGGCCGCCTCGCCCTCTACGGGGCGATCAGCGTGCCGCTCACGCTCGGGCTCGCGCTGCTGTTCGCCCTCCTGCTCGACTACGCGGGCGCCCGCGGCCGGCGCTTCGCCCGTACGGCGATCTTCCTGCCGTACGCCATCCCCAGCGTGACCGCCTCACTTCTGTGGGGCTTCATGTACCTGCCCTCCACCAGCCCCTTCAGCTACCTCACCAGGGAGCTGGGGCTGGGCGAGATCCCCTTCCTCACCGGGGACGGCATCTACCCGTCACTGGCCAACATCGCCATCTGGGGCGGCGTCGGCTTCAACATGATCATCATCTTCACGTCCCTGCGCGGCATTCCCGCCGAGCTCTCCGACGCCGCCCGCATCGACGGCGCCTCAGAATGGCGCATCGCCTGGCACGTCAAGATCCCCCTCGTCGCGCCCGCGCTCGTCCTGACCGGCCTGTTCGCCCTCATCGGCACCCTCCAGGTGTACGGCGAGCCCACCACGCTCGCCCCGATGACCACCGAGATCTCCCAGACCTGGGTCCCGCTGATGCACATCTACCGCGACGCCTTCATCCGCGACGACCTCCCCCTCGCCTCGGCCGCCTCCGTCATCCTGGCCGCCGGCACCCTCGTCGTCTCCGTCGTCCTCCTGAAACTCACCCAGAAGCGCGCCTCGGGAGGCCTGTCATGACGACCGGGACCGGCCTGCTTCCCCACCAGCGCGCCAAGATCCTGCCCACCGTCGTCCTGCTCGTCGGCGCCCTCTACTGCCTGGTGCCGGTCGCCTGGGTCGTCGTCGCCGCCACCAAGTCCAGCGGCGAACTCTTCTCCACCTTCACCTTCGCCCCCGGCACCGGGCTGCTCGACAACCTGCGCGACCTGTTCTCCTACGGCGACGGCCGCTTCCTCCTGTGGGCCGCCAACAGCGCCCTCTACGCCGTCGTCGGCTCAGCCGCCTCCACCCTCATCTCCACCCTGGCCGGATATGCCATGGCCAAGTACGACTTCCGCGGGCGCACCTTGCTTTTCTACGCCATTCTGGCGGGGGTGCTGGTACCGGGCATGACGCTGGCCATTCCGCAGTACCTCATCATGTCCGAGACCAACCTGGTCGGCAGTTACTGGTCCGTTCTGCTGCCCAGCCTCATCTCGCCGTTCGGGATCTATCTGGCGCGTGTGTACGCCTTGTCGTCCGTGCCGGACGCGACCCTGGAAGCGGCCCGGATCGACGGGGCCAGCGAATATCGGATCTTCGGGGCCATCGGGTTGCCGATGATGCTTCCGGGGATGGTGACGATCTTCATGTTGCAGTTCGTGGGGACGTGGAACAACTTCCTGTTGCCGTACATCATGTTGTCGGACGAGTCGCGATTCCCGATCACTGTTGGTTTGTACACGTTGCTGGCCAAGGGCTCATCCGAGCCTGCTCTTTATGGCATCGCGATCGTCGGGGCCGCCGTGTCGGTCATCCCGCTCATCGCGTTGCTGCTGTTCCTGCAGCGATTCTGGCGGCTGGACCTGCTCAGCGGCGGCCTCAAGGGCTGACCCCGTCACTGCCCCCGCCCCCCGTCCGCGTCTGCGCGCGGCGGGGGGCGTCTGCGTTTTCGACCTCAAGAGCCAGAACAAGCCCTGACCACGCTTGAACGGCGGCCCTTTCGAGCGGATCCTAAGCACAATGTCCGATCATGACGCGCGCCGCCGAACGGCAGCCGCCCGACGAACATGGAGGACGCGTGACACAGGCCGATCACGCGGTTCACCGGCCGGCGGGCCACCCCGCCCTCCTCGGCCTTCGACGCTGATCACCCCCCGGGACAAGAAGCTGTCCCGGCCGCGAAGGAGACCACATGAGAACGGGAACCTGGCTGATCGGAGCACGCGGATCGGTCGCCGTCACGAGCATGATCGGAGCCCTGGCCGTCCGCGCGGGCCTGACTGCCCCGACGGGCTGCGTCCTGGAGTCGCCCGCCCTGCGCGAACGCGTCCGCCCCGGCATCGGCGACCTCGTCTTCGGCGGGCACGACGTCACGTCGGTGCCGCTGGAGAAGAAGGCGGCCGAGCTGGCGGGTTCGGGGGTGGTGCCGGCGGCGCTCGCGCTGGCCGTGAAGGACGACCTGGCCGCCGTCGAGCAGAACGTACGGCCGCTGCCCGCCGCCGCCACCCAGGCGGAGACGGCCCGCGAGATCGCGGCCGACCTCGAGAGCTTCCGCCGCCGGCACGACCTGGAACGCGTCATCGTCATCAACGTCTCGACCACCGAGCCCGTCCCGCCGCCGCACCCCGCCCACGCCTCACTCGCCGACCTGCGCGCCGCGCTGTCAGGCGCGGACTCCGGCGTGGACCCCGGCGTGGACCCCGGCGTGGACCCCGGCGTGGACCCCGGCGTGGACCCCGGCGTGGACCCCGGCGTGGACCCCGGCGTGGACTCCGCCGCGGACCCGGCTGCGGACCCGGCTGCGGACTCCGTCGCATCGCCGGTGCTGCCGCCCAGCTCGCTGGCCGCCTACGCCGCCCTGTCCGCCGGCTGCCCGTACGTCGACTTCACCCCCAGTGCGGGCGCCCGCCTGCCCGCCCTGGACACGCTCGCCCGCGAGCAGGGCCTCCCGTACGCCGGGCACGACGGGAAGACGGGGGAGACGCTGGTCAAGTCGGTGCTGGCGCCCATGTTCGCGCAGCGCAACCTGCGGGTGCGCACCTGGTCGGGCGTCAACCTGCTGGGCGGCGGCGACGGCGCCAACCTCGCCCAGCCGGGCGCGAACGCCGCCAAGTCCGCCAGCAAGCAGCGCGTCCTGCCCGAGACGCTCGGCTACCTGCCGCAGGGGGAGACCCGCATCGACTACCTGGAGGATCTGGGGGACTTCAAGACCGCGTGGGATCTGGTGACGTTCGAGGGGTTCCTGGGGACGGGCATGCGGATGGAGTTCACCTGGCACGGGTGCGACTCCGCGCTCGCGGCGCCCCTCGTCCTGGACCTGGCCCGGCTCACGGCCGCCGCCCATCGCGCGGGGCGCGCCGGGCCGCTGCCCGAGCTGGCGTTCTTCTTCAAGGATCCGCTGGGGGAGGTGCCGCACGGGCTGGCCGATCAGTGGCGCGTGCTGGTCGACTTCGTCACCGCCCTCACCCCGGAGCCCACCCCATGACCCCCACCCCGACAAGCAACCCCTTACGGCCCCAACTCCTGCCCCCCGACCGAGAGTCCGCCCCAACTCCGGGGGCCGCCCCACCTCCGGGGGCCGCACCGCCTCGAAGGGATGCGCCGCCTGTGCGGGTCGCGCTGCCTCTGGGGGACGTGCCGCCACCGAGGGACGTGCCGCCACCGGAAGACGCGCCACCACCAGGGGGCGCGCCACCACCGAGGGTCGCGCCGCCTCCGAGGGCTGCGTCGCCTCTCGGGACCGCGCCACCTCCAGGGGGCGCGCCATCACCGAGGGACGTGCCGCCTCCGAGGGACGTGCCGCCTCCGAGGGCTGCGCCGCCGCCAAGGGGCGCGCCGCCTCTGGAGGGCGCGCCGTCTGCGGGAGGTGCACCGCCTTCCACCAGGGGTGCGACACGCCTTCGTGTGAGGGACGTCACGACCGGTGCGCGATATAGTGCCGCTGGCCGACCCGGGTCGAGAGAGGCACGTCGATGACCGCGCTGCGGGACCTGCTCGAGCTCGTCCGGGCACCGGCCGCGCTGTCGGTCCCTGGCGACGTGGCCGCGGGCGCCGCGGCAGGGCGCGCGCTCGGCCCCCGGACGCTGGGCCTGGCCTGCTCCTCCGTCTGCCTGTACTGGGCGGGCATGGCCGCGAACGACTGGGCCGACCGCCACCTCGACGCCGTGGAACGCCCCGAACGGCCGATCCCCTCCGGCCGGGTGAGCCCGGGGACGGCCCTGGGCGTGGCGGCCGGGCTGACCGCCGCGGGTCTCGCCGCCGCCGCGCTGGCAGGGGGACGCCGGGCCATGGCGGTGGCCGTCCCGCTGGCGGGGGCGATCTGGGCGTACGACCTGGTCGCGAAGAACACGCGCGCGGGCCCGCTGGCGATGGCGGTGTGCCGGGGCCTGGACGTGCTGCTGGGCGCGACGCCGGCCCCGCGCACGCCGGCCCGCGAACCAGGAGCGGGGCTGCGAGGCCCGCTCCCCGCCGCCCTGACGGTCGCCGCCCACACCTACCTCCTCACCCACCTGTCCCGGGGCGAGACCTCCGGCACCGCCCGCCATCGCCCGGCCGCCACCCTCGCGGGCACGCTCGCCCTGGCCGCCACCACCGCCTGCTCGCCCTTCGGCCAGAACACCGGAACGCCCTCCCGCACGCGAACAGGCGCCGTACTGGCCACCTGGTACGCCTCCCAGTTCGGCACCCCACAGGCGAAGGCCATCGCCGACCCCTCGGCCCAGCAGGTGCGAGCCGCGGTCACGGCCGGGATCGTGAGCCTCCCGGCGCTCCAGGGCGCCCTGCTGGCCGGGGCCGGAGCCCCCCGTACAGGCCTGGCGCTGGCCGCGGTGATCCCGCTGGCCCGCAGGCTGGCACGAAAGTTGTCCCCGACATGATCAGATTCGGCTACGGCACCAACGGTTTCGCGAACCACCGCCTCCCCGACGCCCTGGACGTCATCGCCGACCTCGGCTACACCGGCGTGGCCCTCACCCTCGACCACCACCACCTCGACCCCTACGCCGACGGCCTGGCGCTGCGCGTGGCCAAGGCCGCCGACCGCCTGCGGACGCTCGGCCTCGGCGTCGTCGTCGAGACCGGCGCCCGCTACCTGCTCGACCCCCGCCGCAAGCACGCCCCCACGCTGCTGGACGACGACCGCGACAAGCGCATCGACTTCCTGAACAGGGCGGTGGCCGTCGGCGCCGACCTGGGCGCGGAGGCGGTGTCGTTCTGGTCGGGGGTGCGGCCGGCGCACGTGCCGCCGCAACTGGCTTGGGAGCGGCTGGTGGACGGGTGCGCGCGGGTCCTGGAGAGGGCGGGCGGGGTGCCGCTGGGGTTCGAGCCGGAGCCGGGCATGCTCGTCGACACGATCGCGGGCTGGCACGCGCTGCGGCGGGCGCTGGGCGGCGCGCAGGGCGGCTTCGGTCTCACCCTGGACATCGGCCATTGCCGGTGCAACGAGCCGGACCCGGTGCCCGACTGCGTGACGGCGGTGGGGCCGTACCTGGTGAACGTGCAGATCGACGACATGCGGCGCGGGACGCACGAGCACCTGGAGTTCGGCGAGGGGGAGATCGACTTTCCGCCCGTGCTGCGCGCGCTCGCCGACTCCGGTTACCGCGGGCTGGTCGCCGTCGAGCTGCCGCGCCACTCGCACGCCGCCCCGGACGTCGCCGCCCGCTCCCTCGCCTTCCTCCAGCAAGCCGAACGCAAGGCCCGCAACGCCGCAGAAGGCACAAAAGCCGCGCACGCTGAACGCGCCGCCGAGCAGCATGCCGGACGCGCCGCCGAGCGGCACGCCGAATGCGCCGCCGAGCGGCACGCCGAGCACACCCCCGAAGGAGGCAGCCCGTGATAGCCCCCGAGCGGCTCCACGCCGCACTCCACGAAACCCCCGCCGTCGGCCCCTGGCTGGACGAGGCCCTCTCCCACCCCGACACCTTCACCCGCTCCTTCGCCGCCGCAGGCAGGCGAGCCGGCCGCGCCCCACTCCCCGCCGCCCCCGGCTGGACGGCGGACGAGGCGGCCAGAGCCCTCCTCCTGGCGGCACTCCCACCGGACCGCGTCGCCACCGAGGCGACAGACCTCTACCACCACGGCGACGCCGACGAGAAGCGCGCCGTCCTCAAGGCGCTCCCCCTGCTGAAGGTGGACGACGAGGCGGTCCCTCTCCTGCGTGACGCGATCCGCACGAACGACGCCCGCCTGCTGGCCGCCGCCCTCGGCCCGTACGCGACCCACCTGGACCAGCAGGCGTGGCGGCAGGCGGTGCTGAAGTGCGTGTTCATGGGCGTCCCGCTGGCGGAGGTGGACCGGCTGGAGGAGCGGGCCGACGCCGAGCTGGCCGCCATGCTGGGGGCGTTCGCCGAGGAGCGGGCGGCGGCCGGCCGTCCGATGCCCGGCGACGCCGCCGCCCTGCTCAGCCGCCTCACGAGCCGCCCGCCGACCGAGGTGATCAGCCGCCCGCCAGCCGAGGAGATCAGCCGCCTCACCAGCCGCCCGCCGACCGTGGAGACCTGATGCGCATCTTCGACCCGCACATCCACATGACCTCGCGCACCACCGACGACTACGCGCGGATGGCCGCCGCCGGGGTGGCGGCCGTGGTGGAGCCGTCGTTCTGGCTGGGCCAGCCGCGCACCGGCCCCGGCTCGTTCACCGACTACTTCGACTCGCTGCTCGGCTGGGAGCCGTATCGGGCGGCCCAGTTCGGGGTGGTCCACCACGCCACGATCGCGCTGAACCCGAAGGAGGCGGGCGACCCGCGCTGCCGTCCCGTCCTGGACCTGCTGCCCCGCTACCTGGACAAGGACCGGGTGGTCGCGGTCGGCGAGATCGGCTACGACTCGATGACCCCGGAGGAGGACGACGCCTTCGAACGCCAGCTCGCCCTGGCCGTAGAGCACGAGCTGCCCGCGCTGGTGCACACCCCGCACCGCGACAAGGCGGCGGGCACCCGCCGCACGCTCGACCTGGTCAAGGCGTCCGGCATCGACCCCGGCCGGGTCGCCGTGGACCATCTGAACGAGGTGACCATCGAGCTGGTGCTCGGCTCCGGCTGCTGGATGGGCTTCTCCATCTACCCGGAGACCAAGATGTCGCCGCCGCGCATGGTCGAGCTGCTGCGCAAGTACGGCACCGAACGCGTCCTGGTCAACTCGGCCGCCGACTGGGGAGTCTCCGACCCGCTGCTCACGCTGGCGACCGCCGAGGCGATGCTGGCGGCGGGCTTCGGCGAGGACGACGTGGATCGCGTCATGTGGCGCAACCCCGTCGAGTTCTACGCCCAGTCGGGCCGCCTCGACCTGACCGGCGTCACCGGGGCGGCGGCGCCCACGTTCGCGGGCAGCAGCATCAAGCGCGGCGGCGAGTGATGCGGCTGCGGCACCGCTCGGGCACGACGCTGCACCTCGGCTACTGCACGAACGTGCACCCCGCCGAGGACCTGAGCGGCATCATCGCCCAGTTCGACACCTACGCGGTCCCGATCAGGGAGCGGCTCGGCACCGACGTCCTGGGGCTGGGCCTGTGGCTGGCGGCGCCCGTCGCCGAGGTGCTGGCCGCCGACCCGGCCCTGCGCGTCAAGCTGCGCGCGGAGCTGACCGCGCGGGGGCTGGAGGTGGTGACGCTGAACGGGTTCCCGTACCGTTCCTTTCACGACCCGGTCGTCAAGTACGCCGTCTACCGGCCCGACTGGACCACCAGGGAGCGGCTGTCGTACACCTTCGACCTGGCCCGCATCCTCGCCGACCTGCTGCCGGACGACGCGGCCAGGGGTTCGGTCTCCACCCTGCCGCTGGCCTGGCGCGAGCCCTGGTCCGCCACCATGGCCGACCAGGTGGCCCGCCGCCTCGACCAGCTCGCCGCCGGGCTGGCCGCCGTCCAGTCCTCGACCGGCCGCCAGGTGCGGGTGGCGTTCGAGCCGGAGCCGGGCTGCGTCGTGGAGACCATCGCGCAGGCGATCAGCCATCTGGCCCGTGCCGACACCGGCCGGCTCGGCATCTGCCTGGACCTGGCCCACCTGGCGTGCGCGTGGGAGCAGCCGGCCGCCGCGCTGAGGGCGCTGCGGACCAAGGGCCTGCCGATCGTGAAGGTGCAGCTCTCGGCGGCCCTGGAGAGCTCCGACCCGGAGGCGCTGCGCGAGTACGCCGAGCCGCGCTTCCTGCACCAGACCCGCAACCCGCACGGCGAGGCGGCCGACGACCTGCACGAGGCGTTCGCCCGCAACCTGCCGGGCCCGTGGCGGACGCACTACCATGTGCCGCTGCACGCCGACCCGGAGCCCCCGCTGCGGACCACCACGCCGGTGCTGCGCGAGGCGCTCAAGGAGCTGGCCGGCGGGCGCGTGCCGCTGTGCGACCACTACGACGTGGAGACCTACACCTGGGGCGTGCTGCCGCCCGCGCTGCGGCCCGGCACCCCGCGACAGCTCGCCGAGGGCATCGCCCGCGAGCTGGAGTTCGCCCGCGAGCAACTACGCGACCTCGGAGTGACGGCATGACCAAGCTGCTGGTCCTTGACGTGGTGGGGCTGACCCCGAGACTGCTGGCCCACATGCCGCGCCTGCGCGCCCTGGCCGGGAGCGGCTTCCAGGCGGAGCTGGGCACCGTCCTGCCGGCGGTGACGTGCCCGGCGCAGTCGACGTTCCTGACGGGCCTGCCGCCGTCCGGGCACGGCGTCGTGGGCAACGGCTGGTACTTCCGCGACCTCGGCGAGGTGCTGCTGTGGCGGCAGCACAACGCGCTGGTCGGCGGCGAGAAGCTGTGGCAGGCCGCCCGCCGCGACCGGCCCGGCTACACGGTGGCGAACGTGTGCTGGTGGTACGCCATGGGCGCCGACGTCGACTGGACCGTCACGCCCCGCCCCGTCTACCGCGCCGACGGCCGCAAGGACCCCGACTGCTACACCGACCCGCCGGAGCTGCACGACGAGCTGACCGCGAAGCTCGGCACGTTCCCGCTGTTCAGCTACTGGGGGCCGGGCGCGGGCCTCGCGTCGTCGTCCTGGATCTGCCGGGCCGCCGAGCACGTCATGGCCGTCCACGACCCCGACCTGACGCTCGTCTACGTCCCGCACCTCGACTACGACCTGCAGCGGTACGGCCCGTCAGACCCGCGCGCCGCCGCCGCGGCGGCCGAGCTGGACACCGTGCTGGCCCCGCTGCTCGACGCCGCCGCCGGCCGCACCACGGTCGTGCTGTCGGAGTACGGCATCACCGACGTCTCCCGCCCCGTGGACGTCAACCGCGCCCTGCGCGCCGAGGGGCTGCTGCGCGTGCACACCCAGGACGGCATGGAGTACCTGGACCCGTGGACGTCGCGCGCGTTCGCCGTCGCCGACCACCAGATCGCGCACGTCTACGTGCGCGACCCCGCCGACGTGCCCGCCGTCGCCAAGCTGTGCGCCGCCGTGGACGGCGTCGCCACCGTGCTCGACCAGGACGGCAAGGCCGCGCACGGCCTGGACCACCCGCGCTCGGGCGAGCTGGTCCTGCTCGCCGCGCCCGACGCCTGGTTCACCTACTACTACTGGCTCGACGACGCCCGCGCCCCCGACTTCGCCCGCGTCGTCGAGATCCACCGCAAGCCCGGCTACGACCCGGCGGAGCTGTTCTTCGACCCGGCGGGGCCCGGCGCGGCCAAGCGGCGGGCGGCGCTGGCGCTGCTGCGCAAGAAGGCGGGCCTGCGTTACGTGATGAGCGTCGTCGGCCTGGACGCGGGCGCCCGCGCGGTTCGCGGCTCCCACGGCCTGCCGCCCGCCGGCCCGGCCGACGCGCCCGTCCTGCTCTGCTCCGACCCCGCTCCGGCCAGGCCGCGGTACGAGGCCACGGAGGTCAAGGACCTCCTGCTGCGCCTGGCCCAGCCGTCATCCGGGCACGCCTGACCCACCCGGCCAGGATGACCAGCCACAGGATCTCGTCGTCGCCGAGCCGGGTGCGGCAGCCTCCCTGACAGACCGGAACGTAACCGGGGTAAGTGGCCGCTTCGCGGAAGATCGGATATCGCTCCGGCCCCGGCCGCCCCCGGCGTAAGGTGTGCCGATGTGACGCGCGACCGCCACCCCCGCCCGCTCCTGGCGGCCCTCGCGGGCCTGGCCGCACTCGCCCCCGTCTACTACCTGACCGAGGCCGCAGCCCGCTGCTTCCGCACCGGCCACGCCGCGTTCGCGCCCGCGCCCACCGGCCTGGCCTACCTGGCGGCGGTCGCGGTCATCGTCACGATCCTGTCCGCCTGGCCCGCCGCCGCGCTCGGCTGCGGCGTGCCGCTGACGGCGGCGGGCGTGCTGTTCGCCCTCGACCTGGACGCCGCGATGGGCCTGGCGGCCACCCTCCCGTGGGCGCGGTCGGGCGGCCTGCCGTGGTCCCCGCCGGACGGCGCGCCGTGGGCGGAGCTCACCGAGCCGCCCGGCACCCTGGCGGGCATGAGCGGCCTCTACACGCTCATCGGCGCGTTCCTGGTGCTGTCGGCGCTGCCCCGCGCCCGTAGGCGATCTATCCTGGACGGGTGAGCGGGCGAGATCCTGATCGGCGCAGGGCGCTGCTCGACGCGGCCGACCGGGTCATCATGACGGAGGGCCCCGCCGTGTCGATGGCGGCGATCGCCGCCGAGGCGGGCATCACCAAGCCCATCCTCTACCGCCACTTCGGCGACAAGCACGGCCTCTACCAGGCCCTGGCCGACCGGCACGTGCGCACGGTCATCGCCCAGCTCCGCCCGGAGCTGGCCGCGACCGGGGCCGACCTGCGGGGCAGGGCCAGGGCGGCGATCGGCGTCTACCTCGACCTGATCGCCGCCAACCTCAACCTCTACCGCTTCCTGTTCCACCGGGCGGGCGCGGAGGACAGCCGGGTCCGCTCGCACATGACCGCGCTGGTGCGCAGCCTGGGTGAGGAACTGGGCGGGATGCTGGCGGCCGAGCGGGTGGTGCCCGACCCGACACGCGCCCAGGTGCTCGGCCACGCGTTCGTCGGCATGGTGCAGACGACCGGCGACTGGTGGCTGGACCATCCGGAGGTGGGCCGCGACCAGGTGGTGGAGGGCCTGGTGGACGTGATCGCCACCGCCCTCACTCCCCGAACCGCGACAGCCGCCCGCGCCGCCGGGCATGGCCGAGCGCCCACGCGAACAACCCGAGTGCCCCCGCCAGGTAACCCACGTTGATCACGGACGCCCAGGCCAGCCGGTCCCACGGCAGCGCCCCGCCCGCCATGACCGCGCGCATGCCCTCGAACACGTGCGAGGCGGGCAGGAACCACGCCAGCTCCCGCAGCGGCTGCGGCAGCACCGCGATCGGGTAGAAGATCCCGGCCAGCGGCTGCACCACGAACACCAGCGACCAGGCGATCACCTGCGCCTTCTCGCCGAACCTGAGCACCGCCGCGATGCCGACCAGCCCCAGCGACCAGCCCAGCACGAGCAGCACCCCCATGAACGGCACCAGCCCGACGCCGATCGTGCTCACCCCGAACCCGTAGAGAACGAACGCCAGCGCCGCCAGCGCCGTCACCGCGAAGGCCACCTTGCCCAGCGCGAACAGCATCAGGCCCGTCAGGTACTCGACGCTGGACAGCGGGCTGACCTGCACGTTGAGCAGGTTGCGCGACCAGATGTCCTCCAGGAAGGCCAGCGAGATCTCGTTGCTGGCCTTCTGCAGCACCTGCCACAGCAGCACCGCGCCGAGCAGGAACGACACCGCGAACGGCACCCGCTGCGACTGGAGGAACGCCGAGACGAACCCCCACAGCACCAGCTCGACCATCGGCCAGAACAGGATCTCGAACATTCGGATCGGGCTGCGCCGCAGCGCCGCGTAGTCGCGCCGGACCACGCCGAGTATCCGCGTGCGGCGGGCGGCCCAGCTCAGCGGCGGCAGGGTCAGGGCGGTCATCCGCGCGCCACCTTCAGGAAGACCTCCTCCAGGTCCTCGGCCCCGTAACGCCCGGCCAGCTCGCGGGCGCTGCCCGCGGCCACGACGCGGCCCCCGGACAGGAAGTGGATGCGGTCGCACATGCGCTCCACCTCTCTCATGTTGTGCGAGGTGATCAGCATGGCGCCGCCCGTCTCCCTGGACAGGCGGGTCAGCAGGCTCCTGATCCGGTCTCCGGCGTCGGGGTCGAGGTTGGCGGTGGGCTCGTCCAGGATGAGCAGGCGGGGCGCGTTCAGCATCGCCTTGGCGAGCTGGACGCGGGTGCGCTGCCCCGACGAAAGGGCCATCATCTGGCGCTTCCTGAGCGGGCCCAGCTCGAACAGCTCGATCACCTCGGCCACCCGGCGGGCGGGGCGGCGCAGCGCGTACAGGCGGGCGAAGGCGTCGAGCACCTCGTGCACCCGCAGCACGCTGGGCAGGTCCACGTAGCTGGCGGCGAAGTTGAGCCGGCTCAGCACCTCGGTGCGGTGCCGGGCCAGCTCCCTGCCGAACAGCTCGATGCTGCCTGAGTCGGGGGTGATCAGGCCGAGCAGCATGTGCAGCGTCGTCGACTTGCCCGCGCCGTTGGGCCCGAGCAGCCCGGCGACCTCGCCCTCGCCGACGGTCAGGCTGACGTCGCGGACGGCGGTGATCGCGCCGAAGCGCTTGACCAGATGGGCGGCTCGCAGAATGGCCACCGACCCAGCGTGCGGTCACGGACGCGCCCCGGGCAACGGGTTTTCCCTCCGCTGACCGGTGAGCGCCGGGCCCCGGGTTTCCCGCCGGATGACGGGTCCTACCCGCCCTCGCGCAGCAGCCGCAGCAGATCCCACTCGTTCTCGCACACGCGCCGCCCGATCGCGGCCAGCTCCACGGAACGGGCCCCGCCGCGCAGATGCCGCATGGTCTGCATGACGCAGATGACGCCCCACTTGAGCACCCCGAACGTCTCCCACCAGCGCAGCGAGGCCCGATCGACGGCCTGCCCGCCCGCCTCCTCGTAGGCGTCCACGAGGTCGTCGTAGCCGCCGAACCCGCCCACCGGCAGCGG
Source organism: Nonomuraea monospora (assembly GCF_039531895.1). Taxonomy (NCBI): domain Bacteria; kingdom Bacillati; phylum Actinomycetota; class Actinomycetes; order Streptosporangiales; family Streptosporangiaceae; genus Nonomuraea; species Nonomuraea monospora. Next base: position 116,587 of record NZ_BAAAQX010000021.1, on the reverse strand, counting down.
CGAGCCGAACCGCCACGCCTTCACGCACAGCCACCCGAGGTCCTCCAGGGGGTCGCCGGCGTGCGCGAGCTCCCAGTCGAGCACCGCCCTGATGCCCTCGGGCCCGACGATGAGGTTGCCGTTGCGGAAGTCGCCGTGCACGACCGTGCGCCGCCCGCCGCGCGGCCGGGTCTGCGCCAGCCGCCGCAGCGCCAGCTCGAACACCGGGTGCGGCTCGCCGAGCTGGTCGATCACCTCCCGCCAGCGCAGCAGCGGGTCCTGCGGCTCGGCCCGCCCCTCCTCGAGAGGCAGGGCGGACAGCGGCATGCGGTGGATGGCGGCCAGCGCCTGCCCGCACTGCCGCGCGAGCCGGGGCCTGGCGGCGGCGTAGGCGTCGTCCCGCAGGATCTTGCGCGGGATCGTCTCGCCGGGGACGCGGGTCATCAGGATGTACGACTCGCCGCAGGCGATGATCCGCGGCACCGGCACCCCGGCCCCTGCCGCGGCCCGCATCAGCCGGGCCTCCGCGGCCAGCCCCGCGCCCGCCTCGGGGGCGGCGCCGGGCGAGTCCAGGCGCAGGATCAGCTCGTGCCTGCCGTCGCCGGGCGTGGCCACGTCGAGCGCCCACGTCTCGCGCGACGCGCCGCCGGGCAGCCGGACGCCCGCCTCGATCGCCGCCCCGTCCCCGAACGCCTCAAGAACGATCGCCTCCCGGTCGTTCATCGCGGCACCTCGCGCAAGGTCGCGTTCCGATCGTTCATCGCGACGCCTCTCGCCTGGTCGCGCGCCGGTGGTTCATCGCGACACCTGGCGCGTGGTCGGGTTCCGGGCGTTCATCGCAGGCCGAACTCCCAGGAGCCGCCCGCCGCGTACTCGCCCAGGATCCGCCGCCCCACCGAGTCGATGTGCACCTCGTCGGGCCCGTCGTAGATGCGCCCGGCGCGGGCGTGCCGGTACATGCGGTCCAGCGGCGTGTCGGGGGTCAGCCCGGCGGCGCCGTACACCTGGATGGCCCGGTCGATCACGTTGTGCAGCATGCGCGCGCCGACCACCTTGATCGCGCCGATCTCCACCCGGGCCTGCGAGCCGCGGTCGATCGCCTCGGCGGCGTGCAGCGTGAGCAGCCGCGCGGACTGGATCTCGGCGTAGGAGTCGAACACGTGCTGCCGCATGAGCTGCTTGCTCGCCAGCGGCTGCCCGAACGCCGTGCGATCGTGCAGCCGCCGGCACATCAGGTCGAAGGCCCGCTGCGCCTGCCCCAGCCAGCGCATGCAGTGGAAGATGCGGCCGGGCCCGAGCCGCCGCTGCGCGATGACGAAGCCGCTGCCGCGCTCGCCGAGCAGGCTGGAGGCGGGCACGCGGACGTTGTCGTAGCGCACCTCGCAGTGCGCGCCGTCGAGCCCCAGCACCGGCGTCTCACGGACGATCGTGTAGCCCGGCGTGTCGGTCGGCACCACGATCATGGAGAAGGCGCGGTGGGGCGGCGCGTCCGGCTCGGTCCTGCACATCACGGTCGTGTACGCCGCCCGCGACGCCCCGGTCGTGAACCACTTGTGCCCGTTGATCACCCATTCGCCGCCGTCGAGCACGGCCGACGTGGTGATCTGCGTGGGGTCGCTGCTGGAGACGCCCGGCTCGGTCATCGCGAAGCTGGGGGAGATGTCGCCGCGCACCAGCGGCTCCAGGAACCGCTCGCGCTGCTCGGGCGAGGCGTGCTCGTGCAGCATCAGGGAGTCCTGCAGCGTGTACGTGCCCAGCGCGATCTGCCCGTACTCGCTGCGCCCCTGCACCTCGTTGACGTAGACGTAGTCGAGGAACGGCAGGCCGCCACCGCCCAGCTCGTGCGGGTGGCCGAGCGCCCACAGGCCCTCCTTCCTGGCCTCCGCGCGCAGCTCGTCCAGCGCCGCCGCGGCGGCGGGCCCGCCCGCGTGCAGCACCGGCTCGGCGGGCTCGACCCGCTCGGTCATGAACGCGTGCACGGCGTCGCGGATCGGCCGGACGCCGTCGGGGACGGCGAAGTTCATGAAACGAACCCAACCCGAAACCCGGGCGGCGGTCAACGGCTCACGGCAGCCAGCTCACCCGGCCGCGCAGGAAGGCGTACCCGACGAACGCGACGGCGTCGATGAGCGTGTGGGCCATGATCAGCGGCATGGTGCGCCCCCACCGCTGGTACAGCCGCCCGAACACCAGCCCCATCACCACGTTCCCGACGAACCCGCCGAAGCCCTGGTACAGGTGGTACGACCCGCGCAGCAGCGACGACACCGCCACCGCCTTCCACGGCGTCCACCCGGCCTGCCCGAGCCGGTGCAGCAGGTAGCCGGCGACGATGACCTCCTCCAGCACCCCGTTCTGCGCGGCGGCCAGCAGCAGCACCGGCACCTGCCACCACTCCTCGGGCAGCGCGCCCGGCACGACGGTCAGGTTCACCCCCGACGCCCACACCACGAGGTAGAACGCCAGCCCCGTGCCGCCGATCGCGGCGGCGAGCAGCGCGCCGCGCGCCAGGTCGCCGCCCGGGCGGCGGAAGTCCGCGCCGATCGTGCGCAGCGACTCGCCCGAGCGCACCATCAGGTACGCCACCAGCCCCACCGGCGCCACCGCGATCGCGATCTGCGCGAGCTGCAGCGCCAGGTCCAGCCAGGGCCGGCCGGGCGCCATGGACCCGACGAGCACGGCCTGCTGGCCCTTGAGCTCGCGCGGCGCCGTCAGCGACCCGATCAGCCGCACCATGGCGATCAGGGCGCTGGCGCCCAGCGAGACCGACATGACGACGAAGATCTCGGCCTTGATGAGGCGGGGCGCGAGCACGTATGCCGGATCGAGGGGGGACTGAGTGTGCATGTGCGCAGACTATCCGCTACATGATCGGACCCCGATAAAAGGTGACATGTCGCCCGGCTCTGGGGAAGCAGGCGCCTGGCTCTTGGGAAGCGGGCGTCCGCTCTGCTAGGCAGGGGGTGTGACACGCACCCCACCGCACGACGTCCCCGCAGCGGCCGAGCTGGTGGCCGCCGTCCGCGACTTCCTGGAGACCGACGTGCTGCCCGCCGTCGAGGGCCGCGTCCGCTACCACACCCGTGTGGCCATCAACGTGCTCGGCATGGTCGAGCGGGAGATCGAGCTGGGCCCCGCCCAGGCGGAGCGGCACGCCGCGAGCCTGGCCGCGCTGGGCGTGGCGGACGACGCCGAGCTGGCCGCCGCCGTCCGCGAGGGCCGCCTCGCCGACGACGGCGCCCTCATGGCGGCCCTGGAGCAGGCGGTGCGCGCCAAGCTGGAGGTGGCCAACCCCGGCTACCCGACCCGGGAGTGACGACGCGGCCCGACCCCGGCAGGGGACGGGCCGCGCGGGCCAGAGGTCAGTGCGACCCGGTGAGGTCCAGGTCCTTGACCTTGGGGTCGCCCTCGTCGGCGAAGTAGTCGTCCTGGGCGGTGGCGTCCTCGCCGTCCGCCACCTTGGCGGCCTTAAAGATCACCGTGCCGACGACGGCCACGATCAGGTTGACGGCCAGCGCCAGGAACCCGGCGTAGATCGTCATCTTGGTGTCGAAGCCGAAGTTCGACAGCGCGAACGCCGAGCCGCCGAAGTGCTGCTTGCCGCTGGCCGGGTTCGGGATGAGGTAGAGCATCCACATGCCGGCCGCCAGGCCGAGCGCCCAGCCCGCGATCAGGCCGCCCTTGTGGAACCAGCGCGTGTACAGGCCCAGCGCCACCGACGGCAGCGTCTGCAGGATGATCACGCCGCCGATGAGCTGCAGGTCGATCGAGAACTGCGGGTCGAGCAGCAGGATGCACGCCACCGCGCCCACCTTGACCAGCAGCGAGACGATCTTGGAGACGCCGGCCTCCTGGGCGTCGGTGGCGTGCTTGTTGATGTACTCGCGGTAGATGTTGCGGGTGAACAGGTTCGCCGCGGCGATCGACATGATCGCCGCCGGGACGAGCGCGCCGATGCCGACGGCCGCGTACGCCACACCGGTGAACCAGTCCGGGAACATCTTGTCGAACAGCAGCGGCACGACCGTGTTGTTGTCGACCTTGCCGTCCGTCACGATCGGCTTCACGCCCGCGGAGATGGCCATGAAGCCCAGGAGCGCGATCAGGCCCAGCACCAGGCTGTAGGCGGGCAGCGCCGACATGTTCCGCTTGATCACGTTGCGGTTCTTGGAGGCCAGCACGCCGGTGAGGCTGTGCGGGTACAGGAACAGCGCCAGCGCCGAGCCGAAGGCCAGCGTCACGTACTGGAGCTGGTTGTTGGCGTTGAGGAGGATGCCGTCGCCGGCGTTGGGGGTGGCCGCGAACTTGTCCTGGGCCGCCTGGAAGATCGAGTCCCAGCCGCCCAGCTTGGCCGGGATGTAGATGACCGCCGCCAGGATCACGATGTAGATCAGCGTGTCCTTGACGAACGCGATCAGCGCGGGCGCGCGCAGGCCGGACTGGTAGGTGTAGGCCGCCAGGATCGCGAAGGCGATGATGATCGGCAGGTGCCCGGTGATGCCCATCGCCTTGAGCACGGCCTCGATGCCGATGAGCTGCAGCGCGATGTACGGCATCGTGGCGACCAGACCGGTGATCGCGATGACCAGGGCCAGCGTCGGCGACCCGAACCGGGCCCTGACGAAGTCGGCCGGCGTGACGAACCCGTGCACGTGCGACACCGACCACATGCGGGCCAGCACCAGGAACACCAGCGGATACACCACGACGGTGTACGGCAGCGCGTAGAAACCGAGCGCGCCGGAGCTGAACACCAGCGCGGGCACCGCGACGAAGGTGTAGGCGGTGTAGAGGTCGCCGCCGACCAGGAACCAGGTGATCCAGGAGCCGAAGCTGCGCCCTCCCAGCCCCCACTCGTTGAGGCTGGCCAGGTCGTCGGGCCGCCGCCAGCGCGCGGCGACGAAGCCCATGCCGCTGACGATCGCGAAGAGCAGGATGAAGACGACCAGCTCGGTCGTGTGCCCGCTCACTTCGTCATCCTGTAGACGACGGTGGTGCACACGACGCCGACCGCCACGAAGGCGATCTGCAGCCAGTAGAAGAGCGGGAAGCCCAGCAGGCGCGGCTCGTCGGCGTTGAACAGGAACGTCAGCAACGGCAGCACGATAGGCACGACGAGCAGCCAGTTCCAGGGGCTGCGGTCGGTGCGTGGCTGCCCGGGTTCCCCGGTAGTCATCGTCCCTCCGATGAACGGATCAGGACCCGGCTGTTGACCGGGTCCTGACGTGTGTGTCAATGGAGGGAGGTTAGCTTTTCGGGGATATTAAACCCAATGTCCGCCGTGTTACGGTTTGGCCTAAATGTCGAGATGAAATCTCGGCATGTGAGACGGCCTGCCGGGGCGGTCCACGGAAACCCTAACGACGGGCGCGCGGTGAGCGGGATCGCCGATCGGCGAGCGGTCACTTACTCGCGTTGAGCGGTCAGGTCCTCGGCGATGTCCCGGGCGCCGTACCCGTCGGGCGCCGCCACCTCCACGATCGCCTCCGGCCGGTCGTCGAACTCCAGCCGCAGCGCCCGCACCATGGTGGCGTGCATCTCGTACAGGCACGTCACGTACGTCAGCTCCAGGATCTGCTCGTCCGGCAGATGCCGCTTGAGCACGGCGAACACCTCGTCGTGCACCCGGCCGCCGTCCAGCACCAGCGCGTCGGCGTAGGCCAGCACGGCCCGCTCCAGCTCGTCGAACAGGTCGCTGACCGCCCAGTGCGCGACCGCCCGCACCTTCTCCTCCGGCACGCCGAGCGCCCGCAGCTGCTTGCAGTGCTGGGAGTAGACGAACTGGCTCTGCCGCGCCCACCCGGCCCTGACCTGGCCCAGCTCGCGCAGCACCGGGTCCAGCGCGGTGCCCCGGTACAGCTCGAAGCCCTTGACGCAGTGCCGGAAGATCTTCGGGTCGAGCGCGAACACCTCCCACCAGTCGCCGGGCGAGCCGGTGGCTGTGCCCGAGCCGCCGGGCAGGATCAGGCGGTCGTGGAAGAACTGGACGACGGGGTCGGTCATCTCCTCGCGCGGCACCCGCCGCAGGCGCGGCATCAGAGCGTCCGGTCCGCCGCGGTGCGGGGCTCGTGCCGTACGTCGCCTGGCTGGCCCACCTGCCGGGTCCAGGCGGCGAACTCGACCAGGACCCCGTCGGGGTCCTTGAAGTAGATCGACCTGACGAACACGCCCTCGTGCATCTCCGGCGCCACGCCGAACTCGCTGTCGTCGTGGTTGAGCAGCACGCCCACGTCGATGCCCTTGGCGACCAGCCGGTCGCGGTACTCCTCGATCCGCTCGGGCGGCACGTCGAAGGCGATGTGGTTCATCGAGCCGACGGCCGACAGCAGCTCGCCGCGGTCGGGCAGGTTCTTCGGCGCCGAGACGCCCGGCACGCCGTCGGGCGCGTCGGGGAACCAGAAGAAGGCCAGCGCGTTGCCGCCGCCGCAGTCGAAGAAGAAGTGCTGCCCCCAGCCCATCGGCAGCTCGATGGTCTTGATCAGCGGCATGCCCAGCACGCCGGAGTAGAAGTCGACGGTCTGCTTCATGTCCGAGCAGACCAGCGCGACGTGATTGACCCCGCGGAGCTCGAATTCGCTGTTCATGGTAACTCCCTACTTATCACAGGGCTTTGCCGAAAAACATGACATGAGGTGTCGGCTTTTCCGGACACGATGAGCCACATGATCGTCGTAGTTGCGGGCGCGACCCGCGGAACGGGACGGGGCATCGCGGTGGCGCTGGGCGCGGCCGGAGCCACCGTCTACTGCACAGGCCGCAGCACCCGGGAGGGGCGCTCGGAGCTGAACAGGCCGGAGACCATCGAGGAGACGGCCGAGCTGGTCACCGCGGCCGGCGGCACCGGCATCCCGGTGCGCGCCGACTTCCTGGAGCAGGACCAGGTCGCCGCGCTGGCCGCGCGCGTCCGCGCCGAGCAGGGGCGGCTGGACGTGCTGATCAACGACGTGTGGGGCGGCGACCACCTCTGGGAGTGGGACACGCCGGTCTGGAAGCACGACCAGGACAAGGGCCTGCGGCTGCTCAGACTGGCCATCGACACCCACCTCATCAGCAGCCGCCACCTGCTGCCCCTGATGGTCGAGAACGAGGGCGGCCTGGTTGTCGAGGTCACCGACGGCACCTGGGAGTTCAACCAGACCCGCTACCGGGAGAACGTCTACTACGACCTGGCCAAGGTGTCGGTCAACCGGCTCGGCTTCGCCTGGTCGAACGAGCTGCGCCCGTACGGCGGCACCGGGCTGGCCGTGACGCCCGGCTTCCTGCGCTCGGAGGCCATGCTGGAGAACTTCGGCGTCACCGAGGACGACTGGCGCCAAGCCGAGGCGGACCCGGCCTGGATGGTCTCCGAGACCCCCGCCTACCTCGGCAGGGGCGTGGCCGCCCTGGCCCGGGACCCCGACCGGCGGCGCTGGTCCGGCAGGTCGGTGACCAGCGAGGAGCTGGCGGCGGCCTACGACGTGACCGACGTGGACGGCAGCCGCCCCCGCGTGTGGAGCTACATCACCGAGGTGCTGGAGAAGAAGGGCGAGACCGGCTGGCAGGCCTACCGCTAGCTAGCTCTCGTACAGCCGCGCCGTGCGGGCGGCGGCCTCGGCGACCATCGCCCGCAGCTCCGGCGGGTCCAGCACCTCCGCCTCCGGCCCGAACCGCAGCACCTGCGAGAACGCCACCGGCACCGACTCCACCGGCAGCCGCACCGTCCCGTCCGGCTGGAGCGAGGCCAGCGCCTCCTCCAGCCCGGCCGCGTCGGCGACGTGCCGCAACATGCGCCGCCCCCGCTCGCTCAGCCGCAGCGTCACCACCTCCCGCAGCAGCGACCGGGCGAACTGCGCGGCCTGCCCGGCCCAGAACGCCGCCAGGTCGAAGCCGGGATCCCGGTCGAACTGCTCCTCCAGCACCGAGATCTCACCGAACCGGTGCACCCGGAAGATCAGGAACCGGGTCCGGTGCCGCGCCGCGAGGTACCAGACGCCCGCCTTGAGCACGAGCCCGTACGGCTCCAGCACGCGCGGGGTGTCCTTGTAGACGGCCGAGACGCGCCGGTCCCGCCACACGGCCCTGGCCAGCGGCGCCAGCGCGGCCGGCGGCGGTTCGTCGCCCGCCCACCAGCCGGGCGCGTCGAGGTGGAAGCGCTGCGCGGCGGCGGCGGGGGCGTCGCGCAGCGCGGGGGACAGCGCGGCGGCGGCCTTCAGCCGGGCCGTGGCCGCCACGTCCTGCAACCCCATCTCGCGCAGCGCCGCCGGCACCCCCGACAGGAACAGCGCCTCGGCCTCGGCCCGATCCAGCCCGGTCAGCCGGGTGCGGTAGCCGTCGAGCAGCCGGTAGCCGCCGCCCCGCCCCCGGTCGGCGTAGACGGGCACGCCGGCCTCCGCCAGTGCCAGCACGTCGCGGTGCACCGTGCGCTCGGACACCTCCAGCTCCCTGGCCAGCTCGGCCGCCGTCATCCCGCCCCGGCCCTGCAGCAGCAGGACCAGCGACATCAGGCGTGCGGCGCGCACAGCGGCAGCACCACGGCGGAGGGGCGGTCGGGGGAGTGGAAGACCTCGACGTCGGCGGGCACCATCGTGCCGGCCGCGCCGAGCAGGTCGCCGGTGCCGTGGTTGCGGGCGATCGTCGGGTACGCCCCCGCCGCCACGTGCACCCTGATCCGGTGGCCGCGCCGGAACCGGTGGGCCATCGGCCACAGCTCGACGTGCACCGGACGCACCTCACCCACCCCGCCCCCGAGTCGGCGCACGCCTTCGCACACGTTCATCGAGCGCCCGTCCGGATGCACGTCGCACACCCGCACCACCACGTCGGTGGACGGGGTGCTGGAACGCACGAACAGCTCAGCGTGCACCGGGCCGATCATCTCCACGTCCGTCTCCAGCGCCGCCGAGCTGTAGACCAGCACGTCGCGGCGCTGCTCCAGCCGCCGCTGGTCGCGCGGCCGGGAGTCGCCCAGCAGGACGGGCCCGCCGATCGACGGCGTCGGATGGGCCGGGTGGTAGCGGAAGCGGTCGGGCTCCGCCTCCAGCGGCCCCTCGACGCCGAGCCCGGCCCCGCGCTGCAGGTGCCAGCGCTGCTCCCGCATGCCGGGCACCGGCCAGTCGGGCTCGTCGCGCCACTCCTCGGCGCCCGTCACGTAGATGCGCACCGGGTCGGGCCGCAGCAGGGAGCGGTCGCCGAGCAGGTGCGCGCGGAACCAGGCCGACGCCTCGGCCATCGTGGGCCGGCCGTGCCTGGCGTCGATGTGGTACCAGGGCCCGATCGTCAGGTACGGCCGCCGGCCCGCCGCCCGCAGCGCCGCGTAGTCCTTGAGCTGCCACGGCAGGAACACGTCGTACCAGCCGCCCAGCATGGTGACCGCCGCGTCCACCTCGCCCACCTTGGCGGAGAAGTCGCGCTTGGCCCAGTAGGGGACGGCCGGGTCGGCGTGGTGCGCGAGCAGGTCCTGGAAGAACGGCAGCGGATGCCCCGCCGAGGCCAGGTCCAGCTCCGCCATGGGACGGCCCGACAGGACCGCCCTGCGGGTGAGCCGGGGCGCGGTCAGCACCGAGGTGCTGCCGCCGAAGCGGCGGGACATGCCGTCGGTGAGCGTCGTCCAGCTCAGCGCCGACTCCAGCGCGAACGCGCCGCCCACGTACGCCGCGTCCCTGAACTGGGAGGCGGTGATCTGCAGGGCCATGGCCTTGAGCTCCGATCCGGCGTAGGGCGCGACGGCCCACTGGGTGTAGCCGAGATAGGAGGGGCCGAACATCGCGAACGAGCCACCGTACCAGGGCTGCTCGCGCAGCCAGGAAACGGTGGCCAGGCCGTCCTCGTGCTCGTCGCCGAGCGGGTCGAGCAGGCCGCCCGAGCCGAACCCGCCCCGGCAGCTCTGGATGACGACGTGGAAGCCCTGCCGGGCGAAGCCGCGGCCGTAGTACCAGCCGAACAGGCCGCGCCGGCCGTAGGGGGAGCGCATCAGGATGACGGGGGCCCGCTCCCCTCCCGCGGGGGCGTAGTGGTCGGCCACCAGTGTCACGCCGTCGGGCATCGGCACCGGTAGATCACGCTGGAGCCGTACGCGTCTCATATACCAACCAGTAACATAGCCGCCCCGGTGTGCGGTAGCCCGGGGCGATGGTTGCGCAATCAGCCGAGCTGGACCGCGATGTCGCTGACCTGACGGCCGGCCGGGAACGTTCCAACCACGGTCGCGGCGCCGGTCAGCACGTTCACGGCGTAGAAGCGGTAGGCGCCGTCCACCTTGAGCGTGGCGTAGCCGGAGTTCGCCACCGTCACGCCCTTCTTGAGCTGGCTGTAGACGTCGAAGCCGGCATCAGCCGCGGCGTCCACACCCAGCTTGCCCGTGGGCGCCAGGCTGCCCGCGTTGGCGGGCGACTGCGCCGAGACCTGGTCGGCCGTCGTGTCCACGTCGAACAGCGTGGTCGCGGTGGAGGCGTCGAGGTCGTTGTTGGTGTAACCGGCCCCGGTCACGCCCAGCGCGGTCGCGCCGGCGGTCGCGGGCGGCACGGGCGGGTTGGTGAGCGTGCCGTCGCTGGCGGTCTGGCCCGCGGCGGGCGCGCCGTTCGGGTCGTCCAGGTTGTGCCGCAGGTTCTGGCCGGTGTCGCTGATGACGCGCAGCCGGTTGGCGGCGGGGTTGAAGTCGACGCCGAAGTTCTGGCCGTTCAGCGCCACGCTGAGCTGCGACACCTTGGTGGCCTTGGCCTTGCCGTCCACGGTGTAGACGCCGCCCTTGTCGCCCACCGCGTACAGCTTGCCGTTCTGCACCCGGTAGTCGATGCCGACGACCTTCATGTCGCCCTTGAGTCCACTGATCTTGCCCACCCGGTTCACGCTCTTCGGGTTGCCCGCGTCGAAGGTGACCAGCTCGCCCATGGTGGTCAGGCCGGTGACCCGGGGGCCGTCGTCGCGGGTGTGCGCCTGCGCGGGCGAGGCCGCCAGTACCGCGCCCGCGCCGAGCACCGTAACGGCGAGCGCCAGTTGCTTACGCATGGGATCTCTCCTTTGAAGGGTGTTGCTTGCCTCCTTCTTCGCTCGAGTGGCGCTCCTGGATGTCGCGGGCCCACCTCTCAGGGGTGGGCCCGCGACAGGTTCCTACGGGGTCGCCTTGTCAGGGCGCTCCGAGATGCGCAGCCCGTTCACGATCGTCGCGCCCTGCCGGGTCGCGAAGCGCACGTTGAGCTGCCCGTCGGTCACCTTCACCGTGTACTGCCTGCTCACCGCCGTGTACGTGCCCGACTCCAGGGCCAGGTCGAGCGCCGGGATCGCGAGCTGGCCCTCGACCAGGACGTCGAACACGCGCTGGCCCATCCGCATGTTCCTGATCTCGGCGAAGTCCAGCTCCACCGTGTACGTCCCGGCGGGGACGTTGTCGAACCGGTACTCCAGCATCGACTCCCTGGCCGTCCTGAACAGCGCCTGGTCCGTCGTCCCGGCTATGGTCCTGGACGTGCTCTGCGTCCTGTTCTGGTTGGTCAGGTAGCCGTAGCCGCCGGTGGCGTACTTCTTGTCGGGCGTCCAGGTGTCGCCGGCGGCGTCCACGTAGTTGCGCGTGGCGCCGGTGTCGATGGCCACCTGGTGCCTGGGCACCACGACCGTCACCTTGACCTCGATGGTGGGCTGCCTGCCGCTGGCCGACTTGACCAGCAGCCTGCCCTCCTTGAACGTGCCGGGCGCCACCCCGGCGCTGGAGACCGCCACCTGGAGGGTGACCGCCTGCCCCTTGGCCAGCTCGCCCGCCGCCGGCGTCACCGTGAACCACGGCTCGCCCGTCACCGTGTACGGCGTCGGCGACCCCAGGTTCGTCAGCTCCACCGTCCGCGTCCGGCTCGACTCGGCCGGCATCACCACGGTCAGCTCCGCCACCGACGCGCTCACCCGGCCCGTGACCAGCGCCGTGTCGATGCGCGTCACCGTCGTCGCCGCCACCGTGACCGGCTGGGTGAACGTGCCGTAGTGCTCCTTGGACACCACGACCTCGTAGTCGCCGGCCAGCACCTGCCCGTAGAACGAGCCGTCCGCGCCGGTCGTGAACGTGGCCACGTCGCCCACCTCCACCGTCGCCCCGGCGATCGGGTCGCCGTCGTTGGCGTCGGTGACCTTGCCGGTGACCAGGCCGTGCCTGCTGGCCGTGAACGTCAGGCCCTGCCCGGTCGCCACCACCGGCTCCTCGTAGGAGTACAGCAGCGCGTCGTTGCCGGCCGCGTTCTCGATGCCGATCGTGGCGCTGGTGCCCCGGTCGCGCTCGCTCTCGATGTCCTTGTACCGGAAGGCGATCGAGCCGTCCTCGCCCAGCAGCGCCGCGAACGACACCCGCTGCGCGCCCTCGTTGTAGAAGGTGACGTTGCGCCACTCCACCACGAACGTCCGGTGCGGCGCCGTGCCCGACACCGCCGTGTAGATCCCGCCCTGGGCGTCCACGATGAGGTCGTCCCAGTAGGGGTAGACGGCGTTGTTGGGCGTCCCCGACGTCGGCAGGCGGCCGTTGCTGCCGGTCGTGACCCGGTCGGCGGCGAACGTGACGAACCCGTTCGTGCCGATCCACGCCTTGCTGTAACCCGTGCCGTAGAACGGGACCGGGAACGGCAACGTCACCTGCTGCGCCTCGTCGTCGCCCGTCAGCGCCAGCTTCTCGGCGCCCGCCGCGTACGGCTGCGCGCCGCTGCGGCAGGTGTAGCCGAAGTTGTCGCCGCGCAGCGGCAGCTCGACGTCCTTCGTCAGGTCACCGGCCACCGTCACCGCCGCCGTCGCGGCGCTGGAGCAGCGGGAGGACGGGGTGACGCGCAGCTCGTACGTGCCGTGCGGCAGCGTCATCGAGTAACGGCCCGAGGCGTCGGTCACCGCGCTCACCGGCGTGCCGGCGGCCGTCACCGTCGCGGCAGGCTCCGGCGTGCCGGCCGTGGTGACCGTGCCCGACACGACGCCCGTCGGCAGCGAGGTGAGCGGCACGTCCGCCGTCGCGGCCTGCTCGGCGGTGATCGTGACGGTGGTGGTGGCGGTGGCGTAGCCGAACTTCTCGGCGCTCAGCTCGTACGAGCCGGCCAGCAGGCGCGGGATGGCGTAGGCGCCGTCGGCGCCGGTGACGATGGTGCGCGTCATCGGGCCGGTCACCGTCACGGTCACGCCTGACAGCGGCTGGCCGCCCTCCGTCACCGTGCCGGACAGGTCGCCCAGGCCCTCGTCGGGCGCGGCCAGCACGGCGGCGTAGGTGTCCAGCCTGCCCTCGCCCCAGATGTTGTTGTCGGCAGCGGTGCCGCCGCAGGAGGTGTCGGCGACGTCCACGGCGGTGCCGTCCAGCAGCGGCCGGGTGGCGGCCACGTTCCCCTGCAGACCGGGCGAGCCCGACCAGATGAGCGCCACCGTGGCCGCCACGTGCGGGGAGGCCATCGACGTGCCGGTGAAGCTGTCGTAGCCGCCCGGGATCGAGGAGCGCACGTTCACGCCGGGGGCGGCGATGTTCGGCTTGATCTCGCCGTTCTCGCCCTCGCCCTTGCTGGAGCGCGCGTAGAGCGCGTTGTTGACGTCGAAGGCGCCCGCGCTGTACGCGCTCTGGTACTGGCCGGGCGAGCCGCTGCTGTCGCAGGCCGGGCCCTCGTTGCCGTTGGAGAAGGCGGGGAAGATGCCCGCCGCCAGCCACGAGTCCACGACCTCCTTGTAGAACGGGTCGAAGCCGGCGCCGCCCCAGGAGTTGTTGACGATGTCCGGCGCCAGGTCGGGCCGCGGGTTCTGGCCGTTGAGGTCGGTGGGCCGCACGACCCACTCGCCCGCCGCCAGCAGGGACGCGTCGGTGCAGGTGTTGACCTCGCAGCCCTTGACGGCGATCCACTTGGCGCCGGGCGCGACGCCCAGGCCGTTCGCGCCGACCATGGTGCCCATCACGTGCGTGCCGTGGTCGTTGTTGTCGCAGGGCGCCGCCGTCGGGCAGACGCCCGCCGGGTCGAACCAGTTGTAGTCGTGGGTGTAGGTGCCGTCCGGGTTCCTGCCCCGATAGCTCGCGGCCAGGTCGGGGTGGTCGAACTGCACGCCGGAGTCGATGTTGGCGACCACGATGCCCTCACCGCGGTTGCCCAGCTCGTCCCACACGCGCGGGGCGTTGACCCGGTCGATGTTCCACTCCACCGCGTTCACCCTGGCCTGGGCGCTTCCGGCGACCGGCTTGGGCAGGGTGAGCGTGCGCACCGGGTCGATGCGCTCGACGTCGGGCAGGCTCGCGATCTCGGCGGCGAGCTTCTCGCCGGCGGTCACCCTGACCGCGTTGACGATCCAGAACGGGGTGTAGTCGGCGTGGTGGGTGTCGAGCAGCTTGCGCAGGTCCTGCTGGGACGACTGCGCCTGCTCGGTCTTGGCCTCGAAGACCGCTTCGGCCTTCGCCTCCTTCGTCAGGGCCCGGCGGGCGCCGCTCAGGTCGGCGGCGCCCTTCATCCGCACCCAGAAGGTGGCCTTGTCGTCCTGGGCCAATCGCGCCTGGACTGTTGCGTCGATCTTGCCGGGATCCGGCGCCGCCTGCGCCGCCGCCTGCGGGACCAGCAGGCCGGCGACGGTGGCGATCCCTAAGAGGACCGCGCGTAAGCGGGGGGTGTGGGGCACTGGCTCTCCTTCACGACATGGGGAGAGGTGATCTTTACGCCTCTGTCGAGAAGGGTGAAGAGATCTTGTTCGGAAAGCAAGAGGTGTCGTGAAAAGTTACTTTGCCGAGTGAAATGTAATGTGGTCAGCCCGATAACCGATCTGCCGGATGACGTCGATGAAGTGCGCCTTTATCGCCTCGGCGTCCTCCCTGTCGGCCTCCAGCCCCACCTCGTACAGCACGGCGCCGGTCAGGATCCGCTCCACCACCTCCACGTCCACCTCCTGGGGAAGCAGCCCCGCCGCGCGCGCCCGGCCGAGCGTCTCCCGCACCATGGCCGCCCGCCGCCCGCCGTTGACCGTCCGGTACGCGCCCACCAGCTCGGGGTAGTCGTCCGCGCTGCCGTACAGGCGGCGCAGCAGGCGGCGGTGGCGCGGCACCGCCAGGTACGCCGCCCAGTCGCCGAGCATGTGCTCCACGTCGCGCCAGCCGGTGAAGGCCGGGTCCTGGTCGTGGTTGGCCCACTGCAGGGTGCGCACGAGCAGCGCGGTCTTGTCGGCGAAGCGGCGGTAGACCGTCGCCCGCGTCACGCCTGCCCGCCTGGCCACCTGCTCGATGCTGAGCTGCGCCGCGCCCTGCTCGATGAGCAGGTCCAGGGCGGCCGACAGGATGGCGAGATCGGCCTCCTGACTGCGCGGCCGACCCGGCGGGCGCTCGGCGGGCGGGTTTCCAGGGTGGTCCGTCGTCACCGGGCGTCCCACGTGACGGGCAGGCTGTGCACGCCGTAGATCAGCATGTCCGTACGGAGCGGCACCTCGCCGGGCTCGACCGCCAGCCGCAGCGACGGGAACCGGCCGAACAGCGCCGGATACCCCGCCCGCATCTCCACCCGCGCGAGCTGCTGCCCCAGGCACTGGTGCACGCCGTGGCCGAAGCTCACGTGCCCGCCGCTCGCCCTGAGCAGATCCAGCCGGTCGGGGTCGGCGAAGCGGCCGGGGTCGCGGTTGGCCGCCGAGATCGAGACGGTGACCGACTCCCCGGCCCGCACCAGCTCGCCGCCCAGCTCGACGTCCTCCAGCGCCGTCCGCACCAGGAAGGGCACCACGCTGAGGTAGCGCAGCAGCTCCTCCACCACCTGCTCCACCTTGTCCGGCTGCCCGCGCAGCACGGCGAGCTGGTCGGGGTGCCGCAGCAGCGCGAACGTGCCCAGGGAGAGCATGTTGGCGGTGGTGTCCAGGCCCGCGCCGAGCAGCATGAAGCCGATGTTGGCCAGCTCCTCGTCGTCGAGGTCGCTCTTGGTGAGCCCGCTGAGCATGTCGTCGGTCGGCGCGCCCCGCTTGGCCTGGACGAGCTCCTTCATGTGGGCCTGCATCGCCAGGTAGGCCGCGATCTTCTCCTCGCGCGGCACGTCCGTGCGCATGAGCGTGGTGCCCTGCGCCATGAACCGCTCGCGGTCCTGCTCGGGGACGCCGAGCAGCTCGCAGATCACCACGGCCGGGATCGGCGCGGTGAAGGCCGTCACCAGGTCGGCCGGCGGGCCCTGCCGCTCCATCGCGTCGAGGTGGAGGCGGGTGACCTCCTCGATCCGCTCGCCGAGCTGCCGCATCCTGCGCACGGTGAACTCGCCGGTGAGCAGGTGCCGGTAGCGGGTGTGCACGGGCGGGTCGGTCGAGATGAACATGCCGGGGGGAGCGGGCTGCCCGGCCTGCCCGCCGGAGTCGGTGGGCAGGTGCCGCAGCTCGGAGCGGGCGCTGAAGCGCCGGTCGGCCAGCACCTCGCGGACCAGCGCGTGGCTGGTGACCAGCCAGCCGAGGTGGCCGTCGGGGTAGGCCAGGCGGGTGACGGGCCGGGTCTCGCGCAGCCCGGCCAGCTCCACGGGCGGGTCGAACGGGGTGGGCCGCCCTGAGGGCAGCACGATCGCCTCTGTCTGTGTCATGGGGGGCTCCTCTCGCCTCGATTGAATACAGTACAGCTCTGTATTGAAACTCCCGCAAGGGGGTGGGCGGGTCGCGTTGCGCGATCATGGTCCGCCGGTTACTCTGGACGGCATGCGAACTCACGCTCAGCTCCAGTGGTGGCGCCGCTCCTAGGCGGCGCGTGTTTCGCATTCCTTCAACGGACGGCCGCCCCGGATAGGCGGCCATTCTCATGTCCGCCCCGGGGCTCGATCATTTGATGTGGCAAAGGGGCAGCAAGTGGAGACGAGCGGATATACCACCGCCGGGGGCATCGGTGTCGAGCGCGAGACACGCGAGGTGGACGAGGCCGCCCTCGAAGAGATCGTGACAGCCCTGTCGGAGCGGCGCGGCGGCGCCTTCTCCTCCGGCATGGACTACCCGGGCCGCTACAGCCGATGGGCGTTCGGCTACGTCGACCCGTGCCTGGAGCTGGTCGCCAAGGGCCGGACCATCTCGGCGACCGCGCTCAACGAGCGGGGCAGGGTCGTGCTGCCCGCCGTCACCTCCTGCCTGCTGGCCGCGGGCAAGCCGGTCACCGAGCCCACCGCAGACCGCGTCGAGGTGTACGTCGCCGAGTCCGAGGACCTGCTGCCGGAGGAGATGCGCAGCCGCAGGCCCACCGTGTTCACCGCGATCCGCGAGGTCATCGCCGCCTTCCAGGGCGACGACCCGCACCTCGGGCTCTACGGCGCGTTCGGCTACGACCTGGCCTTCCAGTTCGAGCCCATCAGGCAGGAGCTCGTCCGCCCCGACGACCAGCGCGACCTCGTCCTGCACCTGCCCGACCGGCTGGTCGTCATCGACCGGCAGCGGGAGACCAGCTTCGAGTACCGCTACGAGTTCACCGTCGACGGCGCCACCACCCGCGGCCTGGAGCGCACCGGCGCCTCGGCCCCGCCCGTCACCCCGGCCGAGCTGCCGCAGAACCCGGAGAAGGGCGAGTACGCCAAGGTCGTGGCTGCCGCCAAGGAGAAGTTCAAGCGCGGCGACCTGTTCGAGGTCGTGCCGGGCCAGGTCTTCCACGCCACCTGCGCCGACCCGTCCGCCTTCTACCGCGGCCTGCGCCACAGCAACCCCGCCCCGTACGAGTTCATCATCAGCCTCGGCGAGGGCGAGCACCTGGTCGGCGCCTCACCCGAGATGTACGTCCGCGTCACCGGCGACCGCGTCGAGACCTGCCCCATCTCGGGCACGATCGCCCGCGGCAGCAACCCCGTCGAGGACGCCGAGGCCATCCGCACCCTCCTGTCCAGCGTGAAGGAGGAGTCGGAGCTGACGATGTGCACCGACGTCGACCGCAACGACAAGTCGCGCATCTGCGTCCCCGGCACCGTCAAGGTCATCGGCCGCCGCCAGATCGAGCTGTACTCCCGCCTGATCCACACCGTCGACCACATCGAGGGCCGGCTGCGCCCCGAGTTCGACGCCCTCGACGCCTTCCTCACCCACATGTGGGCCGTCACGGTGACCGGCGCGCCCAAGACGTGGGCCATGCAGTTCATCGAGGACCACGAGGCCACCACCCGCCGCTGGTACGGCGGCGCCATCGGCTTCATCGGCTTCGACGGCTCCATGAACACCGGCCTGACGCTGCGCACCGCGCAGGTCAAGAACGGCGTGGCGACCGTCAGGGCCGGGGCCACGCTGCTGTTCGACAGCGACCCCGAGGCCGAGGAGCGGGAGACCGAGCTGAAGGCCAGCGCCCTGCTCGGCGCCCTGGCCGCGGTCAACCAGCCCGAGACGCGGCCGGGGGTCGTGGTCAGGGAGCAGCCGGGCGCCGGCCTGAAGGTGCTGCTCGTCGACCACGAGGACTCCTTCGTCAACACCCTGGCCGACTACTTCCGCCAGGAGGGCGCCGACGTCGTGACGCTGCGCCACGGCTTCCCGATCGCCATGCTCGACGAGATCGCGCCCGACCTGGTCGTGCTCTCGCCCGGCCCCGGCTGGCCGTCCGACTTCGGCATCTCCGCCCTGCTCGACCAGGTCTACGCCCGCGACCTGCCCGTCTTCGGCGTCTGCCTCGGCCTGCAGGCCATGGTGGAGCACGCGGGCGGCACCCTGGAGCTGCTCGACTACCCCGAGCACGGCAAGCGCGGCCAGGTCGGCAGGCTCGGCGACAGCGCGCTGCTGGAGGGGCTGCCCGAGGAGTTCACCGCGGCCCGCTACCACTCGCTGCACGCCAAGCGGCCCGGCGTGGTCGGCTTCACCCCGACCGCGCTGACGCCCGACGGCAACGTCATGGCGATCGAGGACCCGTCGCGGCGGCGCTTCGCCGTGCAGTTCCACCCCGAGTCGATCCTGACCCAGGAGGGCGGCGCGGGCGCGAAGATCATCGCTAACGTGCTGCGTCTGTCCCGCAGGTAGGTAAAACCCGGGCGGGAGCGTGCGGGGCTCCCCTAGAGTTCCCGCATGCTCCCCGTAGACCTGCCCGGCACGGTGCGTGACGCGCTGCTCGCCCCGCTCGTCGACCACCACTGCCACGGGGTGCGCCGCGACGACCTGAGCAGAGCGCAGTTCGAGCTGCTCAGCGGCGAGGGCGGCAGCCCGGCCCCGCCCGGCACCACCCACTTCGACACGCCGTTCGGCGCGGCGGTGCGCCGCTGGTGCGCGCCGCTGCTCGACCTGGAGCCGCACGCGCCGCCCGCCGTCTACCTGGCCCGCCGCACCGAGCTGGGGGCGGGCGAGGTGAACCGGCGGCTGCTGACGGGCGCCGGGGTGGTGGCGTTCCTGGTGGACGCCACCCCAGACACCCACCCCGACACCCACCCCGACAACCACACCGCCACCTACGGCACCGCCCACACCGCCACTTATGGCACCACGCACACCACCGCCCAAACCGCCACCTATGGCACCACCCACACCGACGGCCGCCTCGCCCCCTTTGGCGGCGCTCACGCTGACGGCCACATCGCCCCCTTTGGCGGCGCTCACGCTGACGGCCACATCGCCCCTCATGGCCCCGCCCACGCCACCGCCTCTGGCGCCGGCCACGCCGACCTCTTCGGCGACGCCCATGCCGCCATCCGCGCCGCCCGCCACGCCGACCCCGATGCCGACCACGCCGACCCTCACGCCGCTCCCCGTACCGACCCCCGTGCCGACTCCCGCACCGACCCCCGGGCCGACCCGCGTGCTGACTCCCGTGCCGGTTTCGCCGCCGACCTCGACGTGCTGACCGCCGCCGAGATGGGCCGCCACGGCGGCGCCGCCGCCGACGAGCTGGTCCGGATCGAGCACATCGAGCAGGACGTCGCCGCCACCGCGGAGCTCGCCGTGGACTACCTCGACAACTTGGCCGACGAGCTGGCCGCCAGGGCCGCCAGGGCGGTCGGGCTGAAGACCGTCATCGGCGCCCGCTGCGGCCTCGACTTCGACCCGGCCAGGCCCTCCAGGGGAGCGGTGATCGCGGCGGCCAACCGGCGCCTGTCCGACCCCAAGGGCGTGCTCACCGACCACGTCCTGCTGCGCTACCTGCTGTGGAGCGCCATCGACGTGGCCAGGGAGCGCGGGCTGCCCGTGCAGTTTCACACCGGGTTCGGCGGCAGGACCGGCGAGCCGCACCGCGCCGACCCGGCACGGCTGAGCGCGTTCGCCGCGGCCCTACAGCCGCTCGGCGTGCCGGTGATCCTGCTGCACTGCTACCCGTACCACCGCCAGGCCGCCCACCTGGCCGGGGTCTTCCCGCACGTGTACGTGGACGTCGGCCTGGCCCCGCCACACGGCACCGCCGCCGCTGCCCGGGTCATGGACGAGCTGCTGGAGCTGGCGCCGTTCCACAAGCAGCTCTTCAGCTCCGGCTGCCGCGGGCTGGCCGAGACCGGTTACCTGGGCGCGCTGACCTACCGGCGGGCCCTGGCCGCCGCGCTGGGGGCGCGGATCGAGGCGGGGGAGTGGAGCGCGTCCGACGCGGCCCGCGTCGCGCACATGATCGGGTCGGGAAACGCGCGGCGCATCTACCGATTGTGACGGCCGGGAAATCCATCATTCCCTTTTCAATTGATCGAATTGTGATTTGTCTCCCTGTCAATATCCCGGTGATGATCGGGGGCGCCAGAAAACCTTCGCACACACCTGGAGGTGTCGTGTCCTGGCGTCCCATCACTCTTGCCGCCGCGTTATGCGCGGCTTTGTTCTTCCCCGGTGTGGCAGCGGCGGAAGACCCACCACCCGAGGTGGAGAACCGGGCGGGCACCCGGGCGCCCGCCGAGGTGAGCGGCCTGTCCGAGCCCGCCCAGGCGGGCGACCCCGTCGCGGCGGCCAGGGCGCACCTGGCCGACCCGCGCTACCACCTCGACCCCGCCGAGCTGACCCCGCTGCGTACCGTCGTGGACGGCCGGGACGAGACCGTCAGGTTCGCCCAGCGCCACCGCGGCCTGCCCGTCTTCGGCGCGCACTACCTCGTGCACTTCCGCACGGACGGCGGGCAGCGTGAGGTGGTCGGCGCGGGTGGCCGCTTCCTCACCGAGCTGAACGTCGACCCGGCCCCGTCCGTCACCGCGGACACCGCCGCCAGGATCGCCCGCGGCCTGATGGCACGCTCCCACAGCGCGCCCCAGGGCCCGGCTCAGGGCCGCTCTCAAGGCCCGGCTCAGGACCCGGCTCAGGGCGTGACCGCCAAGACCGGCGAGCTGCTCGTGGTGCCGCGCGGCGCGGGCGTGCTCGCCTGGCACGTCGTGCTCAGCGGGCGCGCCGCCGGACGTCCCCTGCTGCTCGACGCGTACGTGGACGCCCGCTCCGGCCGTCCCCTGTTCACCGTGGACCGGCTCCGGTACGAGGGCCCGGTGCAGGGCAGCGGCCAGACCGCCCACGGCCGGACCGTCACGCTCAACGCCTACCAGCGCGCCGACGGCGCCTACGAGTTGCGCGACCGCGGGCGCGCGATGTGGAACGGCACCACCGGCGAGATCCTCACCTACGACGCCCGCGGCGGCGACGTCTTCGACTACCTCGGGTCGGGCATCCCGCCCGGCACCGAGCCGGCCCGCTCGGCGACGCCCGTGTTCGGCCCCGAGCACACCGAGAGCGGTGCCGTGGACGCCCACTGGGGCGCCGGCCAGGTCTACGAGTTCTACCGGGGCCTCGGCCGCGACGGGCTCGACGGCCAGGGCGGCACCATGCACTCCGTCGTCAACGTCACCCTCGACGGCGAGCCGTTCGCCAACGCCTTCTGGGACGGCACCAAGATGGTCTACGGCGGAGGCGGCCCCGACTACCACTCCTTCGCCGCCAGCCTCGACGTGGTCGGCCACGAGATGACCCACGGCGTCATCCAGCACAGCGCCAGCCTGGTCTACCTCGGCCAGTCGGGCGCGATCAACGAGGGCCTGGCCGACTACTTCGGCAACGCCGTCCAGGTCGACACGCTCGGCATCCCGATGAGCGACCCGAACGCGAGCCTGCTGGGCGAGGACCTGTGCAAGACCCTGCCGCCCGCCGAATGCGCCGCCCGCGACCTCGGCGACGGCCGCGTGGCCGGCGAGGACTACCTCGGCGCGACCATCTCCTTCGACAACGGCGGCGTGCACCTCAACTCCACGATCTTCTCCGGCGCCCTGTGGGACGTCAGGGAGCAGCTCGGCGGCCGGAAGGCCGACAAGCTCGCCTACAAGGCGCTGACGGAGTACATGACGCCGCTCGACGATTTCACGGACGGCCGCCGCGCCGTCGAGTCGGCCGCCCGCGCCCTCGGCTGGTCCGCCCGCGACCGGCTGACGGTCACGCTGGCGTTCGAGCGGCACGGCATCAGGCCCGGCTGGGAGCGGACCATCCGCATCGACAGCCGCGTGCTGATCGACGGCATCACCGACTTCAACGCCATCCCCGACGTGGCCGCGGACCGCTACGTGGTCTCCAACTCCTCGCCCGACGGCGCGGCCCCGTCCTGGATCCTCACCGGACGCCTGCGCGGCGGCAAGCCCGTGACGCTGTCGGAGGGCGACCGGTGGAACTACTATCCGGCGACCGACGGCAGGCAGGCCGTCTGGGCGTCGTACGACACCGCGCTCACCAGCTTCCAGATCCACGCCCGCCCGCTCGACGCGAGCACCCCGCCGCGCCTGGTGTATCAGGCGCCCGACCTGGTCACCGAGCTGGACGTCGCCGGCGACGTCATCGCCTGGCAGATCTTCGAGCAGGCGAGCGGCGAGACGGAGATCTGGATCAAACGTGGCGACGCCGCGCCGGTCAAGGTCACCGCGGCGGCCAGCGTCAACGGGTACCAGCCGTCGCTCAACGGTGGCAAGCTCGCCTACCTGCGCGTCTGGGTGGACGGCGGCACCTTCCACAGCACGCCCGCCGTCTACGACGTGGCGACCGGCACCGAGGTCGTCGTCCCCGAGGTGCCCGGCACCGGCGGCCTGCCCTCGGACAGCGCCATGCCGATCATGCTCAGCCGGTACGTCGCCTGGGGCGTCGACACCGACGCCGACGGCCGCTACGGCATCATGCGCGCCGCCGCCGACGGAACCGGGACGACCGCCGTCGTGCCCGACGGCCCCGCCGCGCCGTCGCCCATCTGGTTCCATGCCAACGACACCCGGGTCGCCATCGGGGCGTGGCCGGAGGGCGACACCCTGGAGAACGCCACCCTGCCCAAGATCTACCAGGTGCCGCTCACCGGCGGGCCGCTGCGGCGCTACTCCTGCAACAGAGGAGTGCAGGACTACTTCTCCCTCGGCGAGGGCGGCGCGATCGCCTGGATCGACGGGACCGCGGGCGACACCGATCTGGTGACCCGCGACAGGCCCGCAGTCCGCTGCTGACACGAGGTATGCGACCAGGCATACCAGGTCGCTGACCTGGTGAGGCGCCCGCCGTACCAAGGTGAGGGGGCGGCGGGCGCCGACTCGCGCGCGGAGCCGCGACCTGGTTTGCTTGGGCCGTCACACTGCCGATCCGAGCGGGGGCTCCCCATGCGCACAGTCGAACCCGAGGTCTACATCGTCGCCCGTCCGTCACTGGACTACGACGAGCTGGGCCGCTACCTGCGCGAGGTCGGCGGCGAGAGCTGGCTGGAGCGGCTCGACCGCGGCGACCTCGACGCCCAGAACCTCGCCGAGTTCGCCGGCCGGCTCTGCTACCGCTCCTTCGAGCCCGGCCTCAACCCCAACGTGGTCAAGATCAGGGACAACCAGGACGACTATCTGCGCAACATCCTGGCCAGCGCCCACGGGTCCGTCCTGGAGCACGTCAGCTTCAGCTTCGTGCTGCACAACGTCAGCCGCGTGCTCACGCACGAGCTGGTCAGGCACCGTCCCGGCGTGGCCATCTCGCAGGAGTCGCTGCGCTTCGTCCGGCTCGACGAGCTGCCGTTCTGGTTCCCCGAGTGGGCGCAGGCCGACGAGGAGCTGATGAAGCGCGCCACCGGCGTGCTGGAGCAGCTCGAGCAGTTCCAGCTCTGGATGGCCGGGCACTTCGGGCTCGACGAGGAGGGCGTGCCCTTCTCCGAGAAGAAGCACCGGACCTCGTTCATGCGCAGGTTCGCCCCCGAGGGCCTGGCGACCGGGCTGGTGTGGACGGCCAACGTGCGCACGCTGCGGCACACCATCGAGGCCCGCACCGCCGCCGGCGCGGAGGAGGAGATCCGCCTGCTGTTCCAGCGCATCGGCGAGCTGATGCGCCAGGAGGCCCCCGCCCTCTTCGGCGACTACGTCGTCGAGGACGGGGCCTGGATCCCGGGCTGGCGCAAGGTCTGAGACCCGGCGGCCACCAGCCGGGCGCGGCGGACGCCGGGCGTCCGAGTGCTCAGCCTGAGGCAGGTGCCGGGCGGCTGAGCGGTCAGCCTGAGGCGGGTGCCGGGCGGCTGAGCGAGCAGGCGAGCGCGGCGGTGCCGGGCGCCCGGGAGATCAGCTGGGCGATCAGCCGAGCGCGGGGAGCACGTAGACCTCGGCGCCCGGCGGCAGCGCGCAGTCGAGGCCGCCGAGCCCCTGGGCGTTCTCCCCGCACACGATCATGCTGATGTGCCTGCGGATGCGCCCGTACTCGTCGCGCAGCCGCTCCTCCAGCATCGGATGCGTACGCCGCAGCATGTCGAGGGCCGAGCCCAGGGTGGGCGGCGAGTCGCGATCGGCGCCGACGGCGAAGACCTTGACCTCCGTACGCCCGCTCACCCACCTCCGCAGCGAGCTGGGCAGCACGAACACCACCATCGTCACCGGTTTCGACACCATGCGTCAGAGCACCGCCGCCCGCACCGTCAGCACGTCGGGCAGATGCGTCGCGATCGGCGCCCAGGTCTCGCCGTCGTCGAGCGAGCCGTAGACCTCGCCGTCGCGCGTGCCGAAGAACACCCCCGCCTCCGACGCCGTCATCGCGTCACGCAGCACGGTCGCGTGCACCGGCCCCTCGGGCAGCCCCTTCGAGAACACCTGCCACGTCCGGCCGCCGTCGTCGCTGCGGTGCGGCTGGTAGCGGTGCTCGACCGGGGTGCGGTCGATGTCGGCGGTCAGCGGCAGCACGTAGACCGTGTCGGGCCGCGTCGGGTGCACCACGATCGGGAACCCGAAGTCGGACGGCAGCGGCGAGCCGATGTCGTGCCAGCTCCCGCCGAAGTCGTCGCTGCGGTAGACGCCGAAGTGGTGCTGCAGGTAGAGCCGCTCGGGCCGGGACGGGTGCATGGACACCTTGTGCACGCACTGCCCGTACTCCGGGTACTGCTGCCCCTCCGGCATGAACGGGGCGCGGATGTTCTTGTTGGAGGCCTCCCACGACTGCCCGCCGTCGGTGGAGCGGTAGAAGCCCGCGGCCGACACCGCGACCGCCATGACCTCGGGGTCGGTGGGGTGGTTGACGATCGTGTGCAGGCACAGGCCGCCGCCGCCCGGCTGCCAGTGCTCGCGGTGCGGGTGCTCCCAGAGCCCCTCGACCAGCCGGTAGGTGACCCCGCGGTCCTCCGAGCGGAACAGCGCGGCGGGCTCGACGCCCGCCCACACCACGTCGGGCTCCGACGGCGAGGGCGCGAGCTGCCAGACCCTGGTCAGTGTCGCCCCGGTCTGCTCGGGGAAGGCGATCGGCGGCTGCTCGGCCTCCTGCCAGCTCGCGCCGAGGTCGTCGGAGTACATGACGGACGGGCCGAAGTGGCCGTACTCGATGCCGGCGAGCAGCCGGGGAGTGGTGCCGCGGGTGTCGATCGCGACCGAGGGGATCGCGACCGTGGAGAACTGGATCGGCTCGACCCTGAAGGGGCCGCCGCCGATCGAACGGGCGAGGAACAGGCCCTTGCGGGTGCCGATCGCGACCACTGCGTCACTCATCGAATCTCCTCAAGCGTGGAAACCTTGTCCTGCTGGGCGTGGGGAAGCGTGGGGACGGTGCGGGGGAGATCCCCTTCCTCTCTGGCGCGGGAGCCGCCGTGGCGGCGCTCCCGTGCGGGCTTGCGGCCATCGTGCCACGCGCGACCGACAGTTACCGAGCACTGGGAGATTCCCCGCGCAAGCCGGGCGCTGACGGCCGGGCATTACCTGAGGGGTAATCGAGGGCCTTCCCTGCGGCGGCTACGGTGTCCGGCATGGGAGCTGTGGCCGTACATGAGGATTCTTTCGGGGCGTTGCTGCGGTCGTGGCGGCAGCGGAGGCGCACGAGCCAGCTCGACCTGGCCATCGAGGCCGACGTGTCGGCCCGGCACATCAGTTTTCTGGAGACGGGCCGCGCCCGCCCGAGCCGCGAGATGGTGATGAGACTGGCCGAGGAGCTGGAGGTGCCGCTGCGGCACCGCAACAGGTTGCTGGTGGCGGCCGGGTTCGCGCCCGTCTACCCCGAGCGGGAGGTGCGCGCGCCCGAGATGGAGGTGGTCCGGCAGGCGCTGGACAAGATCCTGGCCGGGCACGAGCCGTACCCGGCGGTGGTGGTGGACGCGACGTGGAACCTGGTGGCGGCGAACGCGGCGGCCGGGATGTTCATGGAGGGGGTGCCCGACGAGCTGCTGCGCGAGCCGATCAACGTGATGCGCCTGTCGCTCCACCCGCAGGCGATGGGCGGGCGGCTGCTCAACCTGGCCGAGGTGCGCGCCCACCTGCTGCACCAGCTCCGGCGGCAGGCCGAGATGTCCGGGAACGGGCAGCTCGCCGAACTGCACGACGAGCTGGCGGCCTACACCTACCCCGGGGTGGACCTCAACGTGGCGCACGTGCCGGGGCCCGCCGACATCCTGGTGCCGCTGCGGATCGCGGCGGGGGATCGGGTTCTGTCCATGTTCACCACGATCGCCACGTTCGGGACGCCTTTGGATGTGACGGTGTCGGAGCTGGCCATCGAGACGTTCTGGCCGACCGACGAGGAGACCGCCGCTGCCTTCCGCAACCCCTGACCCGCCCGGCCCGTCCCTCCAGCAGGCCACCTCTTGAAGGCCGCGCCCGAGCAGCCGGGCCCCTGACGGGCGCCCGCTGTCCGGCGGGACGCTGACGGGCGCTCTGCAAGGGACGCGCCCTGCAAGGGACGGGACGTCGGCGGGCCCCGCTGAGGGACGCGGGACCCTGACGGGCGTCCGCCGAGGGATACTGGCGGGCGCTCTGCGAGGGGACGGACGCCTCGGGCGCCCTACGGAAGGGACGGGACGCTGGCGGGCGGGGACGACGGCGGGCGTCCACTGAGGGGTGGGACGCTGGCGGGCGTCCGCTGAGGGACGCGGGACACGGCGGGTGTCCGGTGGGGGACGGGGGCGTCAGCGGGCGGTCGGGGAGGTGACGGCGGGGGGTTCGCCGCTGGCGACGGCCGCCTCGATCGCGATCGTGGGCGGCTCCCCGCCCGTGATCGGTAACCCTCCGGCGACGGTGTGGGTCCGTACGTCGAACGCCCCGCCGACCGGCGTCCCCGCCACCGCGAACGCCGGGAAGGCCGCGCCCCCCGGCACCACGGAGGTGGAGATGTAGTCGCCCACCGTCCGCCCCTGCGTGCTGTTGGCCAGCCAGTCCAGCGCCATGCCGGCGTGCAGCTCGACCGGCGCCGACCAGCTCGCCCCGCCGTTGGTGGAGGAGGTGTAGGCGACCGTCAGCCGGCAGGCGGCGGGCGCGCAGGCGGCGTCGGGGTAGCGGTAGTAGGCCAGCGCGAGCCGGGCGCCCTTGCCGGAGCTGCCGCGGTCCACGCCGAGCCCGGGGATGAAGTGGTCGCCGCCGTCCTCGGTGACGCGCAGCACCTCGCCCCACGTGGCGCCGGAGGCCGAGCTGCTCAGCACGATGTCGTTGCCCGCGCACTCCACCTGGAAGCGGCAGTCCTGCCAGACGACGTACACGGTGCCGGCGGCGTCCACCTCCGCCGACGGGAGCGGCGCGGCCCGCAGCCCGCCCGCCACCGTGTGCCGCTGCACCTGCGAGACGAGCACGCTCTGACTCCAGGTGGCGCCGCCGTCGCGGGAGCGGAAGGAGCGGATCTGGCCGTCGTCGCTCAGGTACGGCACCACCACGGCGCCGTTCGGCCGCACCACCGGCTGCCCGCCCAGGCCGGCGGCGGCGGTGGCGGTCACGGCCCAGGTCTGGCCGCCGTCCGCCGAGCGGGCCACCTTGATCGCGTTGCCGGCGGCGTGGTCGTCGAACACTGCGTAACAGGTGCCGCGGAACGCGCTGTCGGCGGCGTTGTCGCACACGGCCCAGCTCTTGTCCAGGTCGCCGCCGGTGGCGGTGGTGGCGGGCGCGCTCCAGGTCAGGCCGCCGTCGGTGGAGCGGCTGGTCAGCACCGCCGCGCCGGTCACACCGCCGGCGTCGGCGAGCGCGAGTGAGGTGATGAGCCAGGTGCCGTGCTCGGCGTCGTAGGTCACCGACGGGTCGCTGACCCGCGCGTACGGGCCGCCGCCCGCCGTGGTGATCCCGGGCAGCGTGCCCTTCGCCCAGGTGGCGCCGTTGTCGGCGGACGTGGCGAACGTGATGCCGGCGGCCCCGCCGTCGTGGAAGCGGCCCGCCTGCTGCGCCGCCACGATCGTCGAACCCCAGTGGTAGGTGTCGGGCCCGGCCGAGGTGCCGTGCTGGCCGGGGGCGCCGGCGTAGGCGTCGGACGCGAGCTCCGTCAGCGGCACGGCCTGCCCGTCGATGTGGTCGGCGAGTGCGGGGGAGGGGGATAACAGCAGGATCGCGGTCATGACGGTGACGAGTCCGCCGATTGCTCGGCGCCGGGTGGGCGATGGCACGGTTCACCTCACAGGGCGTGTCAACATCCACTTGGCACCGTCCCGCGCCCGCTGTCAACCTCCCGTCCAGATCTTCCCGCCGGGTCAGCGTTCGCCCTGGGCGATGTCCCGGTGGATCCGCGCCAGCGGCACGCCGTCGATCTGCAGGCAGCGCACCGTCTCGTTGACCATGGAGACCGGGCCGCACACGTACACGTCGTGCTCGGCCCAGGAGTGGAAGCGTCGCGTCACCTGGGGCAGGCTGCCGCGCATGCCGTCGTAGGAGGGCTGGCCGGAGACCACCGGCAGCACCCGCAGCCAGGGGTAGGCGGACTCCATCCTGATCAGGTCGGGCAGGTCGTACAGCTCCTCGGCGGTGCGGGCGCCGTACAGGAGGTGGATGTTGGGGCGGCGGCCTGAGGCGATGACCGACTCGATGATCGCCTTCAGCGGCGCCAGGCCGGTGCCGCCCGCCACGCACAGCATGTCGCGCACGCTGCGCTCGCGCGGCGCCATCGTCCCCATGGGCGGGCCCAGCATGAGCGTGTCGCCGACGCGGGTGTGCCTGATCAGCGTGGTCGAGACCCAGCCGCCGGGCACCGAGCGCACGTGCAGCCTGAGCGTGTTGTCGGGGCGCGGCGCGTTCGCGATGGAGAACGTCCGCCACACGCGCGGCCAGCGCGGCGTCTGCACGTTGACGTACTGGCCGGGGGTGAACGGCAGGCGCTGCGTGGGCCGCAGCGTGAGGACCGCGATGTCCTGGTGGCGCCGCTCGTGGTCGATGACCTCGGCCAGCCACCAGGCGGGGGAGACCCCGGCGTCGGACTCGGCCGACTCGATCATGAGGTTGGCCGCCGCCGTGTACGCCGACACCCACGCCGCCTCGATCTCGTGGTTCCAGACGTCGGCCGCGAACCGGCGGATCGTGGCCAGCAGGGCGTTGCCCACGGCCGTGTAGTGCTCCGCGACCACGCCGTACTTGCGGTGGTCCCGGCCGAGCTGCCCGAGGAAGGCGGCCAGGCTGTCGGGGCTGTCCAGGCTCCACACGATCCGGGTGAGCGCCCCGAACAGCCGGTCCCGCTGGACGTCCATGGCGGGCGGGAACATGCCCCTTAAGTGTGGACTCTCGGCGAACAAGCGACCGTAGAAGTAGGCCGTGGCCTTGTCCGCCACGGGTTCGACGACGGAGAAACTCTCTTTGACCAGTCGTGGATTCAACGACATATGTTCCAGCCCCACCTTTTGACCGGAATCACACTCCGGTCTCGACCTGCACCTCCCTGACAGTCCGGGTCGTGAGCGCGGGGCCCTCCCCGGCCATTCCCATGCGCTCGAAATTGAGTCTTACACCACTGATGACGCGTCACAACCGATTCCCACCAATTTCGCGCGGTTTCGCGTCGGAAATACGAAGATAAATGTTTCTCGCATTTATTGGGGAGCGTCGGGTGGGCCTACGAGGGCGTGACCTGGTGGGAACTTCGCCTTCCTGGACGGAACGGGCGAATCACGGAAAGCCCGTGCCCAGGGAGGCAAGGGATCTTTGGGAGAGGTGACATATCGGAAAGGGAGTACGCCATGATGGGGCATGGGGCCGTCCCCGTGAGGCCGAAGCCGACGGCCGCCCGACTCCACCATGCCCCCATGGAGATCGCATGTCCCGACCGCTGATCGGTATCACCGCCTACTTCGAAGCAGCCCGCTGGGGCGACTGGGTGCGGGAGGCCGTGCTCTCGCCGCCCTCCTACGCCAAGGCGGTCGGGCGGGCAGGGGGCGCGCCCGTGGTGCTGCCGCCCCTGGCTCCCAGCGCCGTGGACGACTACGTGAGCGGGCTGAAGGGCGTCGTCCTGGCCGGTGGCGTCGAGATGGCGGCCGACACCTACAACGGCGAGCAGGACGAGCGCGTCCACGAGCCGCAGGCGCAGCGCGACCGGTTCGAGCTGGCCCTGGCCAGGGCCGCCGTGCGCGCCGACATCCCGATCCTGGCCGTCGCCAGGGGCATGCACGTGCTGAACGTCGCCCAGGGCGGCACGCTCATCCCGTGGCTGCCCGACGTGCTCGACAGCGACCGGCACGCCGAGCCGGACGGCGGCCACACGATCCAGGTCAGCGTCTCCAGCAAGCTCGGCAAGGCCGTCGGCGACCGGGTCGAGACCAGCGCGCCGCACCACCAGTCCGTACGCCGCCTCGGCTCGGGCCTGCTGGCCGTGGCCTGGGCCGAAGACCAGATCGTGGAGGGCATCGAGCTGCAGGGACACCGGTTCGGCGTCGGCGTCCAGTGGCACCCGGAAAGAGGCGGCGACAACCGCCTCTTCGATGCGTTCATCGAGGCGGCCCGCTAGGCTGCGATCATGCCGCTGCACCCCCAGGCGCGGGAGTACCTCGCCCGGTACCCATCGGATCTCGACGCCGACCCGGCCGCGCTCGACCTGGCCGCGATCCAGGAAATGCGCGCGCAGGACACGTTCGCGGCCCATCGAGGGCCGCTGACGAAGCTGCCGTTCGTGCGCGACGAGGAGGCGGAGGGCGTCCCCATCCGCATCTACCGCGCCGACCCGGGAGACGGCCCGCTGCCGGTCGTGGTCTACTTCCACGGCGGCGGCTGGGTGTTCGGCAGCGTCAGACGCAACGACCCGACCGCCCGCGACCTGGCCATCCGCACGGGCGCCGTGGTCGTCTCCGTCGACTACCGGCTGGCGCCGGAAAGCCCCTTCCCCGCCGCCGCCGACGACGCCTGGACGGTCGTCCGCGACATCTTCGCCAGGCCCGCCTTCTACCAGAGCAACGGCAGCGTCGCCGTGAGCGGCGACAGCGCGGGCGGCAACCTGGCCGCCGTCGCCGCCTGGCAGGCCCGCGACGCCGGCCTGCGGCTGGCGCACCAGGTGCTCGTCTACCCGGTGCTCGACGTGGCGATGGACACCCCCAGCTACGCCGAGTTCGCCAAGGGCTTCGGTCTGGACGCCGAGGAAATGGCCTGGTTCGCCCGCCAGTACGCGCCGGAGGCCGATCCGGCCGACCCGCGGCTGTCGCCGCTGCGCCTGCCCGACCTGTCCGGCCTGGCCTCCGCCACGATCGTGACCGCCGGCTGCGACGTCCTCAGGGACGAGGGCGAACGCTACGCCGCCCTGCTGGCCGAGGCGGGCGTGCCGGTCGACCTGCGCAGGTTCGAGGGCGCGGTGCACTCGTTCTACGTCCTGCCCGGCCTGTTCGACCAGGCGATCGAGGCCAGAGAGTACGTCGCGGACCGGCTGCGGGAGCACCTGTGATGGACGCCTACACCAAGCTCAAGCTCGACACCCCGGCCGAGGGCGTGCTGCGGATCACGATCAGCGAGCCGTCCCGCCTAAACGCGGTGGACGCCACCGCCCACCGCGAGCTGGGCGAGATCTGGCGCGACGCCGACCGCGACGACAGCGTGCGCGCCATCGTGGTCAGGGGCGAGGGCCGGGCCTTCTCCGCGGGCGGCGACCTGTCCATGATCGAGGAGATGATGCGCGACCACGCCACCCGGCTGCGCGTCTTCGCCGAGGCCCGCGACATCGTCTACAACGTGCTCAACTGCTCCAAGCCGGTCGTCTCCGCCATCCAGGGGCCGGCCGTCGGCGCGGGGCTGGCCGTCGCGCTGCTGGCCGACATCTCCGTGGCGGGCCGCACCGCGCGCATCATCGACGGCCACACCAGGCTCGGCGTCGCCGCAGGCGACCACGCCGCGATCATCTGGCCGCTGCTGTGCGGCATGGCCAAGGCCAAGTACCACCTGCTGCTCTGCGAGCCCGTCACCGGCGAGGACGCCGAGCGCATGGGCCTCGTCAGCCACTGCGTGGACGACGACCAGGTGCACGACAAGGCCATGGAGATCGCCGTCAGGCTCGCGGCCGGCGCGCAGGAGGCGATCAGGCTCACCAAGTACTCGCTCAACAACTGGCTGCGCCTGGCAGGCCCGTCCTTCGACGCCTCGCTCGCCATGGAGTTCCTCGGATTCACCGGCCCCGACGCAGGTGAGGGCGTGCGCGCGCTGCGCGAGAAGCGGCCGCCCGCCTTCGGCTGACCCCCGATCCGCGCAGGAGACGAATGCTTCCCCAGGCCTCGGGTAGGCGGCTTGCACGGAGGACGACGACGGGGGGAGGAGGTCAACCGACGCGGCTGCCGGTCGCGGAAAGCCGCGGGGCGGTCCGAGTGCCCGCGCCGCGAGGGGGTTGAGCAACCAGCTCCCCGCTTACAGGCGTGGCCCGCCCGATTACGGCGCCAATCGGGCGGCCGGGCTCCCCGCCAGGGCCCCTGAACAGGGTCCTTCCCGGGGCCGGCGAGAAAGGTCCCTATCGGGGCCGGCGAGCGTGGAAGACGAAGGCGGGCGGAGTGTTCCGCCACACCGTACGCCCCGGCACCACTTCCTCGAACCGCTCCGCCAGCAGCGCGCGGAACCGCCGCGCGGAGCTGAGCGGAATGGCGTGGATGTAGGAGAACGTGGTGAACGCCGCCCCAGGGCTCATCGCCCCCGTAACGGCACCCAGCAGATCACGCTGCAACTGGCCGGGGAACGCCGCCCAGGGCAGCCCGCTCACCACCACGTCCGCCATCCGCAGCCCGCGATCGGCCAGCAGGTCACTCAGGCGCGTGGCGTCCTCATTGGCTACGTCCACCTTCGGGAACCGCTCGGCCAGCAGCCGGGCCATCGGCTCGTTCAGCTCCACCGCCAGATGGTGGCCCCGCCCGCTCAGCCGCTGCTGGATCTCCGCGGTGAACGGGCCCGTACCAGGCCCGAGCTCGACCACGATCGGCTCGCCCTTCTCCGGGACCGGCGCGCAGACGGCCGCGGCCAGATGCCGCGAGCTCGGCGCCAGCGCGCCGATGGCGGCCGGGTTGCGCAGGAACTGGCCGAGGAACAGTGCGGTGTCGTTGGGCATGACCTGAACCTAGGCCCGCGACCGCCCTTGATCGCTCCACCGTCCGGGCGGACCTCCGGCCACTTGGAGGAGGCGCGCTCCTCCGCCCGGAGGAACAACCGCACGCGGCGAGGCGGATACGGTGTGTCCATGCGTTGGCGTGGTGTGCCGCTCGATATCCTGGTCGCGGCCTCAGCAGTGGGCCTCGACCTGCTGACCACCGCCAAGGCGGGCGACACCGAGTTCATCCCCGCCGAGATGAACCTCCCGATGGCACTGCTGGTCGGCCTGCCCATGGGGCTGGTACGCCGCTGGCCCGTGATCGTCAGCCTCTACCTCGCGGTGGCCCTGTTCGTCACCGACCAGCTCGGCTCGTTCACCTCCAACACCGCCCAGATCCTCCTGTGCGTGGCGCTCGGCGTGGCCGGCTACACCTCCAGGGTGCGCGCCACCGCCGTGGCCGTGGCCGCGTCGATCTTCGCGACCGCGTTCAACATCGCCGACCCCGGCGCCGCGCTCACCGGCAACATGTGGATGTACTCCATCCTGCTGCCCGTCTTCCCCGCCGTGCTCGGCGCGTACCTGCGCAGCTCCGCCGAACGCCTGGAGGAGCGCGAGGTCACCCCCGACGCGCTGCTCGCCGCCGGCGGCGTGGCCATCACCGTGCTCAGCACCTGGACCACCTGGCACTCCGGCACCCAGCCCGTCTGGGTGGTCGGCCTGCTCGCCGTCGTGGGCGGCCTGTCGCTGGGCATCGCCAGGCGGCTGCCCGGCCTGGTCTTCCTGCTGCAGGGCGTGCTGCTCGTCTCCGCCGACACCTACCTGAACGCCGCCGTCAACACGTGCGTGATTCTCACCCTCATCGCCATTGGCGTGTTCTCCATGCGAGTGGTGTCCTGGGCGTGGACGGTGGCCGCGTACGTCACCGGCTGCCTGCTCACCGCCATCGCCGTCGTCGGCGACAACACCGAGATCACCGGGTTCCGGGTGGGGGTCCTCATGACGCTGGTCGCCACGCCCATCGCCATCGGCCGCTACCTGGGCGTGCGCAGGGCCGCCGCGGCCACCGAGAAGCTCGTCGCCGAGGAGGCCGCCCGCGCCGCCGTCGCCCAGGTGCGCGCCGACCAGCTCGCCGAACGCGAGCGCATCGCCCGCGACGTGCACGACATCGTCGCCCACCACGTCGGCGCCATGGTGCTGCGGGCCAGCGCCGCCCGCTACGCCGCCCCCGACGGGCCCGTCGCCGACGCGCTCAACGACATCAGGGAGACCGGCCACCAGGTGCTGCAGGACCTGCGCGACCTGCTCGACCTGCTGCGCGACCCCGACCGCCAGCCCGACCTGCTGGCCAACCCCGCCGACGTCGTCCGCGAGTCCGCCGAGCGGATGGCCGCCGCGGGCCTCGTCGTCGACCTCGACCTCGACCCGGCCACCGACCAGACGCCGCTGATCGCCCGCACCTCAGCGGCCCGCATCGTCCAGGAAGGACTCACCAACGTGCTCAAGCACGCAGGCCCCGGCACCCGGGTCCGCGTCTCCGTCACCCCGTCGGAGGAAGGGCTGGACGTCGAGATCCGCAACGGCCGCCCGCCCACCGCCATCGAGCGCCTGCCGTCCTCAGGGCGCGGCCTGGCGGGCATGCGCGAGCGGGTGCGCACCCTCGGCGGCACCCTCAGCGCCGGGCCCGACGGCGAGGGCGGCTGGCTGCTGGCCGCCCACCTGCCCGCCCACAGCCGCGTGTCCCCGGGGAGCGCGGCGTGATCCGCGTGCTGGTCGCCGACGACCAGGCGCTCGTCCGCGCGGGCGTGCGCATGCTGCTGCAGGCCACCGGCGACATGGAGGTCGTCGGCGAGGCCGAGGACGGCGCCGAGGCCGTCCGCCTGGCCGAACGCCACCTGCCCGACGTGATCCTGATGGACCTGCGCATGCCCAGGGTCGACGGCCTGGAAGCCATCAAACGCGTCCTCGCCGCCCGCCCCGGCACCCGCATCGTCGTGCTGACCACCTTCGCCGAGGACGGCAACGTCTACGCCGCCCTGCGCGCCGGCGCGGTCGGCTTCCTGGTCAAGGACGATGAGCCCGAGCGCATGGTGGACGCCGTCCGCAGGGCCGCCGCCGGCGAGCAGCTCCTCGCCCCCTCCGTGCTGCGCCGCGTCGTCGAACGCTTCCTGGCCGCCGAGGAGCAGGCCGCGCCCGCCGCCCCGCCCGGGCTGACCGAGCGGGAGTTGGAGGTGCTGGCGCTGGTCGGCACCGGCCTGTCCAACGCGGAGATCGCCGAGGAGCTGCACGTCGGCGTGACGACCGTCAAGACGCACATCGCCGCCGCGATGGACAAGCTGGGCCTGCGCAACCGCATCCAGGCCGCCGTCGTCGCCCACCGCACCGGCCTCGTCGACGCCTCCTTCCGCCCCGTACGGCAACCGCGCGGCGGCTGACCGTCCCGTACGCCAGCCACGTGGCGGCTGAGATCCGCTGCCTCCACCCCCGGACGTACCGGTGAGTCATCCGGCAGGGTGACGACCTCCGGCGCCGCCCCCCGACACCATGTGATCCTTCACCCAGCGAAAGGATCCTCCATGGCCATGCCGGAAACCGTCACCATGCCCCGGCCCGCGGGCCGGGTCTCCTCCGGCCTCCTCTACAGCCTGCGCGTCGCCGTCACCGCCCAGGCGGCGGCGCTGCTCGTCGCCGCCTCCTTCGCCGGCCAGGCGGTCGAGTCCGAGCCGATGATCGAGGCCCACGTTCTGGCCGGCATGGCCGTGCACCTCGTCGCCCTCGTCCAGATCGTGCTGGCCGTCCTGGTGTGGCGTCCTGGACGCGGCGCCGGCTGGCCCGCCCTGGCCAGCGTCGCGCTGTTCGTGGTCGGCGGGCTCCAGCACGTCACCTGGCTGTGGCTCGGCGCCCACCTGCCCGCCGGGGTGACCCTGTTCGGGCTGATCACCGCCGTACTGGTCTGGGCGTGGTCCCCGGCAGCGGCCCGCCGCCGCTAAGGTCGGAGATGTGTATGTGAAGATCTGCGGGCTGCGCGAGCCCGGGCACGTGGCCACCGCCGTCGAGGCGGGCGCCGACGCGATCGGGTTCGTCATGACCAGGAGCCCGCGCCGCGTCACGCCCGAGCGCGCCGCCGAGCTGGCCGCGCTCGTCCCGGAGCACGTCCTCACCGTCGGCGTCTTCCGCGGCGAGGACCCGGAGACGGTCCGCGCGGCGGCGCTCGCCTCCGGGGTGCGAGCCGTCCAGCTCCACGGCACCCACCCGCACGGCGACTTCACCGCGCTCAAGGACCTCGGCGTCACCCTCATCCGGGCCGTCGCCGCCCAGGCCGACCTGCGCTGCGGCGCATTCGACGAGGACCTGCTCCTGGTCGACGCCCCCCACGCCGGCTCCGGCCAGCCGTGGGACTGGGCTGCCGTGCGCGGCCGGGCCACCGGCCGGTGGCTGCTCGCCGGCGGCCTCGCCCCCGGCAACGTCCGCGAGGCCATCGAGGCCGCCGACCCGTGGGGGGTCGACGTGTCCAGCGGCCTGGAGAGCGCGCCGGGCGTCAAGGACCCGCGGCTGATCGAGGAGTTCCTCCGGAGCGTCCGTGGATGAGCTGGCCAGGTGGCCGGCGCTCGACCGCGGTGGCGCGGCGGCCGACCTGGCGCGCGCCCTCGCCTTCCTGCACGACTTCGCCCGCCGGCGGGCGCCGGTGGTGGTGCCGGTGCCGGGCGGGTTCGGGGTGCTGGACGATCGGTTTCCCGGCTCGTACGACGACAACAAGCTGATCGTCACAACGGACGGGAACGCCCTTGATGAGGGCACGGCCCTCGCTGAGGCGGCGGCCGGTGAGAGCCCAGGCAGGGCGGCAACCGGTGCAGGCCCGGCCGATGCAGGCCCAAACGGGGCGGCGGCCGGCGAGGGCTTGGACGAGGCGGCGGCCGGTGCAGGCCCAGGCCGGGCGACCCCAGGCGAAGGCTTGGGCGGGGCATTCAATGCAGGCCAGGGCGAGGCGGCCGTCGGCGAGAGCGTGGGCCGGGCGGCCGGTGCAGGTTCAGGCGGGGCGGTCGTAGGCGAGGGCTTGGGCGGGGTGGCCGGTGAGGGGCTGGCCGGGGCGATGACGGCGGGCGAGGAGTCGGCCTGGCGGCTGATGGCGGCTGCTGACGAGGTGCTGGCCGAGCGGCGGCACCGCCTCGTGTGCGTGGACGACGACCGGCTCGGCACGGCCTGCGCGCCCGCGTTCGCCGCCGCCGGTTACGAGCACGAGACGAACCTCGTGATGGTCTTCCGCGGCCAGATCCCGCACGACCCGCCACAGGCGGAGCGGCTCGATGCGGCGGAGCTGGAGCCGGTGCTGCGACGCGACTGGCGCCGCACGCTGCCGCAGGCCCCCGAAGAGGTCATCGACGGGCTCGCCCGGCGGGTGGAGGCCCGGCTGCGGGGCGCCGACACGGTGGGGTTCCGCGGCGTGCGCACCCCGTCCGGCGAGATCGCCGCCCGCGCCGACCTGTACGTGCACGGCGGGGTCGCCCAGATCGAGAGCGTCTTCACGGGCGAGGAGCACCGGGGCCAGGGGTACGCGCGTTCCCTGATGCGGTCGCTGCTGGCCGAGGCGCGGGACGCCGAGCTGATCTTCCTGCTGGCGGACGCCGACGACTGGCCGCGCCACTTCTACGAACGGCTGGGCTTCACCGAGGTGGGCCGCACCCACGCCTTCCTCCGCACCTGACCCCACCCGGCCGCGCCTGACTGCGGAGGCCCCGGAGGCAGGCGGCCCGGAGCCCCGCAGCCCGTGCTCCGCGACCCGTGCGCTGCCGCAGTCCGTCTGCGGGGGCAGGAGCGCGTGTTGCGGCGCAGGGACGGGGCGCGTGCTGCGGCGCAGCTTGCGGAGGCCACCGGGTGTACGGCCTGCGGGGCGGCGAGGCGCTCGGCCGGGGCGCACGGTTCGCGCGAAGGCGGCGAGGCCCCCGGCCTGCGGAGGCCGCAAGGCGCACGGTCTGCGGAGGCCGCAAGGCGCACGGTCTGCGGAGGCCGCAAGGCGCAGGGCCTGCGAGGCGCAAGGCGCAGGGCCGGGGCGCACGGTGCGTGGAGGCGGCGAGGCGTACGGCCTGCGTAAGACCTGGGGTGGGTGGCCTGCGGAAGCGGGGGTGGGAGGCGAGCGCTGCCGCGCAGTTCCACGCAGTAGGGTCTGCTGCGTGAGCGAAACTTCCGCCGAGGACCGGATCTGGACGGTTCCTAACCTGCTGAGCTTCCTGCGCCTCCTGGGCGTCCCCGTGTTCCTCTGGCTGGTTCTCGTGCCTCAGGCCGACGGCTGGGCCATCGGCGTCCTGGCGGTGGCGGGTTTCACGGACTGGCTCGACGGAAAGATCGCTCGGGCGTTCAACCAGACGAGCAAGCTGGGCCGGCTGATCGATCCGGCGGCGGACAAGCTCTACGTGTTCGCGACGATCTTCGCGTTGCTGGTGCGGGAGGTCATCCCGTGGTGGCTGGTGGTGGTCATCCTCGGGCGGGAACTCTTGGTCGCGAGTTTCTTCCCCGTACTTCGCAAATACGGGTATAAGGCACTTCAGGTGCATTTCCTGGGCAAGGCTGCCATGTTCAACCTCATGTACGCCTTCCCTCTCCTCTTCCTTGCCTCCCACACTGGGTGGTATGCCGAAATAGCCCGGATTGTCGGGTGGGCCTTCGCGCTCTGGGGAACGGGCCTGTACTGGTGGGCGGGGGTGC
Organism: Nonomuraea monospora; assembly: GCF_039531895.1. Taxonomy (NCBI): domain Bacteria; kingdom Bacillati; phylum Actinomycetota; class Actinomycetes; order Streptosporangiales; family Streptosporangiaceae; genus Nonomuraea; species Nonomuraea monospora. Next base: position 77,416 of record NZ_BAAAQX010000021.1, on the reverse strand, counting down.
TGTATGTGGTACAGGTGCGCCAACTCGTAACCGCGGCCAAGAAGGGGTGATCGGGTGAAGGCGGTCGTCATGGCGGGCGGGGAGGGCACTCGGCTGCGTCCCATGACCGCCAACCAGCCCAAACCCCTGCTCCCCGTGGCCAACCGCCCGATCATGGAGCACGTGCTGCGCCTGCTCAAGCGGCACGGCGTCACCGAGACGGTGGTGACGCTGCAGTTCCTGGCCGCGCTGGTGCGCAACTACTTCGGCGACGGCGACGAGCTGGGCATGAGCCTCCAGTACGCCACCGAGGACGTCCCGCTCGGCACCGCAGGCAGCGTGAAGAACGCCGCCGACCGCCTCCGCGATGACCGATTTCTGGTGATCTCCGGAGATGCCCTGACGGATATCGATTTATCCGACATGATCCGTTTTCACCGGGAAAATGGGGCTCTCGTTACCATCGGCCTCAAACGGGTGCCGAACCCCCTCGAATTCGGGATCATCATCGTGGACGACGAGGGCCGCGTCCAGCGCTTCCTGGAGAAGCCCACCTGGGGCCAGGTCTTCTCCGACACCGTCAACACCGGCATCTACGTCATGGAACCCGAGGTACTCGACGCCGTCGCCACCGGCGAGCCCGTCGACTGGTCCTCGGACGTCTTCCCCGCCCTCCTGGAGCGCGGCGCCGCCATCTACGGCTACGTCGCCGACGGCTACTGGGAGGACGTCGGCACCCACGACAGCTACCTCAAGGCCCAGGCCGACGCCCTGTCCGGCAAGGTCGAGCTGGACATCGGCGGCTTCGAGCTGTCCCCGGGCGTCTGGGTGGCCGACTCGGCCTCGGTCGACCCCGACGCCGTGCTCAAGGGCCCGCTGCTCATCGGCGACTACGCCAAGGTCGAGGCGGGGGCCGAGCTGCGCGAGTACACCGTGCTCGGCAACAATGCGGTCGTCCGCGAGGGCGCGTTCCTGCACCGCGCGGTCGTCCACGACAACGTCTACCTCGGCCCCGGCGCCCACCTGCGCGGCTGCGTGATCGGCAAGAGCACCGACGTGATGGCGGGCGCCCGCATCGAGGAGAACGCCGTCATCGGCGACGAGTGCGTCATCGAGGCCGAGGCGTACGTCTCCAGCGGCGTGAAGGTCTACCCGTTCAAGACCATCGAGGCCGGCGCGGTCGTCAACACCAGCGTCATCTGGGAGTCGCGCGGCCAGCGCAACCTGTTCGGCCCGCGCGGCGTCAGCGGCCTGGTCAACGTCGAGATCACCGCCGAGCTGTGCGTGCGCCTGGCCAGCGCGTACGCCACCACCCTGCGCAAGGGCGAGTACGTGGTCACCTCCCGCGACTGCTCCCTGGCCGCCAGGGCGCTGAAGCGGGCCGTCATCGGCGCGCTCACCGCGGGCGCCATCAACGTCCTCGACCTGGAGGCCGCCCCGCTGCCTGTCACCCGCTTCCACACCGCGCGCGAGTCGGCCGCCGGCGGCATCGCGCTGCGCACCACCCCCGGCGACCCGCAGAGCGTCGACATCGTCATCATGGACGACCGCGGCGCCGACCTGCCGCCGGCCGCCCAGCGCAAGCTGGAGCGGGTCTTCTCCCGGCAGGAGTTCCGCCGCGCGTTCCCCGGCGAGATCGCCGAGCTGGCCTTCCCGGCCAGGGCGCTCGAGGACTACAGCCACGAGCTGCTGCGCAACGTCGGCGTCGGCGGCGTGCGGGACATGAAGGTGGTCGTGGACTGCGCGGGCGGCACCTCCTCGCTGGTGTTGCCCACGCTGCTCGGCCGGGTCGGGGTGGAGGTGCTCACCGTCAACGCCCGCCTCGACGACGTCTCGCCCACCGAGACGCTGGCGGAGCGCCGCCGCGACCTGCAACGCCTGTCGGAGCTGGTCAGCAGCTCGCGGGCGGCGTTCGGCGTGCGGTTCGACCCGGTCGGCGAGCGCATCGCCCTGGTGGACGAGAAGGGCCAGCTCATCAGCGAGGAACGGGCCCTGCTCGTCGTGCTCGACCTGGTCGCCGCCGAGCGCAGGGGCGGGCAGGTGGCGCTGCCGGTCACCACGACGCGCGTCGCCGAGCAGGTGTGCCGCTTCCACGGCGTGCAGGTGCAGTGGACCTCCACCGCGCTGGACGCCCTCACCTCGGCCGCGGCCGGCCCCGACATGATCTTCGCGGCGGACGGGCGCGGCGGCTTCGTGGTGCCGGAGTTCAGCCCCGCGATCGACGGGATGGCCGCGTTCATCCGCCTGCTCGGCCTGGTCGCCCGCACCCGCCTGTCGCTCAGCCAGATCGACGCCAGGATCCCCGAGGTCAAGCTGCTCAAGCGGACCGTGCCCACGCCGTGGGCGGCCAAGGGCGCCGTCATGCGCTCGGTCATCGAGGCTGCCGAGTCCGCGGTCCAGCAGGGGGAGCAGGGGCGTCGCATCGACACCACCGACGGTGTGCGGGTGGCTTACGACGACGGGAGCTGGGTGCTGGTGCTGCCCGCCGCCGCCGAGCCCGTCACCGACCTGTGGGCCGAGGCGGGCGACATGGACGGCGCCCAGGCGCTGATCGAACGCTGGGCCCGGATCGTGGAACAGGCCGCGGGGTGATAGCGTCACACGCTGTGATCGGAAAGGGTTTACCGGAGATGTGCCCAGGGAGTGCCGCAAGATCGTAATGTAGAAACGCGCGGCGGCATGGACCACGGGGCGGGGGCGGCGGTAACTTTGTCTGCGTCCAAACCAACGTGCAGCGCCCCGCCTTGACCTTTGCCGCTGATCAGCGTAAGTTGCGGCATTCGCAAACTTGAAAAAGCGAAGCGAGGCGCGCCCTGAGCACCGTCGCCGCGTCTTCGCGGTAGGAGGCCGAGCCGATCGATGCCGAGCGTCTACTGCACGCAGTGCGGGCACGCCAACCCCGAGGATGCCCGTTTCTGTTCCCGCTGTGGGTCACCGCTGACCAGACCCGAGGTCTCCGGGGATACCACATCGACGATCTCCGTCGCGGGAATCGAGGCGTACGAGGCTGAGACAGGCGACATGCTCCTGGCCGAGCGGGCGCTGGTCGAGCAGTTGCCGCCGGGAACGGCGTTGCTCACGGTGACCAGGGGTCCCAACCAGGGCAGCCGCTACCGGCTCGACAAGGACCTGACCACTACCGGCCGGCACCCCGAGAGCGACATCTTCCTCGACGACATCACGGTCTCCCGCCGGCACGTCGAGTTCTACCGCCTGCGCGGCGGCCAGTTCTCCGTGCGTGACGTGGGCAGCCTCAACGGCACCTACGTCAACAGGGAGCGCATCGAGGAGGTCCCCCTGCACTCCGGGGACGAGGTGCAGATCGGCAAGTTCCGCCTCCTGTTCCTGATGCGGGGCAACTCCGGCGTATGAGCGGGTGCGGTGAGCGACTCACGGTGACGGGCGGCCGTCCGCGGGAGGCGGTATGAGTTCACAGGCTGCGCGCTCGCACATGAGCATCGGGGAGGTGCTCGCCCTGCTGCAGGGCGAGTTCCCCGACGTGACGATCTCCAAGATCAGGTTCTTGGAGGGCGAGGGCCTGATCGAGCCCGAGCGCAGCCCGTCCGGCTACCGCAAGTTCACGCACCTGCACGTCGAGCAGCTCCGCTTCATCCTCACCGAGCAGCGTGACCACTACCTGCCGCTGCGGGTGATCAAGGACAGGATGGCCGAGAGCTTCGGCCGCCCGCGCGCCCTGCAGCAGACGCAGGAGATCAGGCTCAGCAGGGCCGAGCTGCTGGAGGCCGCCGCGATCGACGAGGAGACCCTCGCCGAGCTGGAGGACTACGGCCTGCTGGCGCCGGTGGCCAGGCGTTACGACGAGGAGGCGCTCAAGGTGGCCCGCACCGTGGGCGCCCTGGCCCGTTTCGGCCTGCACGCCCGCCATCTGCGGGCGGTAAAGGCGGCGGCCGAGCGGGAGGCCGGGCTCGTCGAGCAGACGGTCGCGCCCATACTCAAACGGCGCCGCCCGGGAGCCATCGGCGAGGCCGACGAGGTCGCCAGAGAGCTGTCCACTCTGCTGCTCGACCTGCACGCATCCCTTGTGCGCACGGGTGTCCGATCGGTCCTGGGACGTTGAGACCGTAGCGAGCTGGGAGGCGGAGGCACATTCCAGGCCCCCCGGGTGTTACGTTGAATTGCGAAGCCAAGTCAGCAGAAGCGATGATCGAAGAGCTGTGCCGGGTGACCGGTCAGGAATACGGAGCAGCCCGTGTTGCAGATGGAGGTCGTGGGCGTTCGAGTAGAAATGCCCACTAATCAGCCGATCGTCTTGCTCAAGGAGGCACACGGGGAGCGGTTCCTTCCTATATGGATTGGCATGACCGAGGCCACGGCCATCGCGCTGGCACAGGCGGAGGAGCCTCCGCCGCGGCCGCTCACCCATGATCTCTTCCGTGACGTGCTGAGCGCGCTGGGCGTCGGCCTGCGCGCCGTCAACATCGTCGCTCTGCGCGACGGCATCTTCTTCGCCGATCTGGTGTTCTCCAACGGCGTGGAGGTGAGCGCCCGTCCCTCCGACTCGATCGCGCTCGCCCTGCGCACCGGGGCCCGCATCTTCGCCAGTGAGGAGGTCGTCCAGGAGGCCGGAGTGATCATCCCGGACGACCAGGAGGACGAGGTGGAGAAGTTCAGGGAGTTCCTTGACACGATCACTCCCGAAGACTTCGGCAGGGCGGGGTAGGTATTTCAGTGCATTTACGCTTCACGACGCGCCGAGCCGGATCGTTGACTGAGCATGGTCACGGTCCTACGGTGCAAGTGAAACCCGTGGTCGCCCTTTATGAACCCCCAGATCAGGCCACGGGATGAGAGAAAGCCGGAGGTCCGCGTGGCGGTCAGCAGCGGCGAGGGAAAGACGGCCGGCCAGGAAGATCCGGTGCGGCGCGAGAGCGCGCGGCAGCGTGCCGGGGAGCAGGGTCTGCTCTTCGACGAGCAGCCGACGGCGCTGCCGGGCGACATCGGATACCGCGGGCCGACGGCCTGCGCCGCGGCCGGCATCACCTACAGGCAGCTCGACTACTGGGCGCGCACGGGCCTGGTTGAGCCCACGATAAGGGCGGCGCACGGGTCGGGCTCCCAGCGGCTCTACAGCTTCCGCGACATCCTGGTGCTCAAGGTCGTCAAGCGGCTCCTCGACACCGGGGTGTCGCTGCAGCAGATCCGTACGGCGGTGCAGCACCTGCGTGACCGCGGGGTCGCCGACCTCGCGCAGATCACGCTGATGAGCGACGGCGTGAGCGTGTACGAGTGCACCTCCGCCGACGAGGTGATCGATCTGCTCCAAGGCGGCCAGGGCGTGTTCGGCATCGCGCTCGGCCGGGTCTGGCGGGAAGTCGAGGGGTCGCTCGCGGAGCTGCCGGGGGAACGCGCGGCGGTCGAGGACACCGTCCCGGCCGACCATCCCGCTGACGAGCTGGCCCGCAGGCGCCGCGCGCGCCGCACCGGCTGACCTTCCCCGAGCTGTACTTCGTCCGTGCGCTCCTGCGGTGCGCCGGTGGCCGGAAGCGGTCCGGTGAGCCGTCATCCGGGCCCGGCGTAGTAATCTAGGACAGCAAGGCTGACGACCCCGTGCGGGAGAGTCCCCGGGCACTGGTTCCGGGGCGCCGAAGGAGCAACCCTCCCCGGAATCTCTCAGGCATCCAGTACCGCTCGGGTGAGGCAACTCTGGAAAGCAGGCGCACCCGCCAGGCGCGCCTCACCGACGGTGCAAGCCCCACCGGGGGTGAAGCTCTCAGGTCGTGGCGCCGCCGCACATCGCGGGGCCGCGCTGACAGAGGGGGAGATCCGGCACTCGTCCGCGCCCTGGCGCCGGTCTCCATACGCCTCGGGAGGCACACCCCATGACCGATCTGTCAGCTCCGCCGTTCTCGTCCAGGCACATCGGCCCCTCTGAGCCCGACCAGCAGCGCATGCTCGAGGCCGTGGGCTTCGAATCCGTCGCGGACCTGGTGGCGGTGGCCGTCCCCGAGGCGATCAGGGCCAAGGACAAGCTCAAGCTGCCCGCCGCGATCGGCGAGGCCGAGGCCATCGCCGAGCTGCGCGCCCTGGCCGGGCGCAACCGCGTGCTCACCTCCATGATCGGCCTCGGCTACTACGACACCGTCACGCCCGGCGTCATCCGCCGCAACCTGCTGGAGAACCCGGGCTGGTACACCGCCTACACGCCGTACCAGCCGGAGATCTCGCAGGGCCGCCTGGAGGCGCTGCTGAACTTCCAGACGGTCGTCTCCGACCTCACCGGCCTGGCCGTCTCCGGCGCGTCGCTGCTGGACGAGGGCACCGCCGCGGCCGAGGCCATGACGCTGGCCCGCAGGGCGGGCAAGTCGAAGAGCGACGTGTTCGTGGTGGACGCCGACGCGCTGCCGCAGACCAAGGCGGTGCTGGCCACCAGGGCCGAGCCGCTCGGCATCACGCTCGTGGAGCACGACCTGGAGGGCGAGCTGCCCGAGTGCTTCGGCCTGCTCGTGCAGTACCCCGGCGCGTCCGGCCGGCTGCGTGACTTCCGCGCCGTGGCCGCCGCCGCGCACGAGGCCGGCGCGCTCGTCGTGGCCGCCGCCGACCTGCTCGCCCTGACGCTGGTCGCCGCGCCCGGCGAGCTGGGCGCCGACATCGCCATCGGCTCCTCGCAGCGCTTCGGGGTGCCGTTCGGGTTCGGCGGGCCGCACGCCGCCTACATGTCCGTACGCGAGGGCCTGCAGCGGCAGCTTCCCGGCCGCCTCGTCGGCGTGTCCGTGGACGCCGACGGCGACCCCGCCTACCGCCTGGCCCTGCAGACCCGCGAGCAGCACATCCGCCGCGAGAAGGCCACCAGCAACATCTGCACCGCCCAGGTGCTGCTCGCCGTCATCGCGAGCATGTACGCCGTCTACCACGGCCCCGAGGGCCTGCGCGGCATCGCGCACCGCGTGCACCGCCACGCCACCGCCCTGGCCGAGGGGCTGCGCGGCGGCGGCGTGGAGGTCGTGCACGGCGAGTTCTTCGACACCGTGCTGGCCCGCGTGCCCGGCAGGGCCGCCGCCGTCGTGGCCGCCGCCGCCGAGCGGGGCGTCAACCTCTGGCGGGTGGACGACGACCACGTCTCCGTCGCCTGCGACGAGAAGACCGGCGCCGCCGAGCTGGCCGGGGTGTGGGCGGCGTTCGGCGTCAGCGCCGGCCTCGCCCCCGAGGACGCCCCCGACGCGCTGCCCGACGGCCTGCTGCGCGAGAGCCCGTACCTGACCCACCCGGTCTTCCACAGCCACCGCTCCGAGACCGCGATGCTCCGCTACCTGCGCAGGCTGCAGGACAAGGACATCGCGCTGGACCGCTCGATGATCCCGCTCGGCTCCTGCACGATGAAGCTGAACGCGACCACCGAGATGGAGCCCATCACCTGGCCCGAGTTCGCCGCCGTGCACCCGTACGCGCCCGACGACCAGGCCGAGGGCTACCGCGAGCTGATCGGCACGCTGGAGGGCTGGCTGGCCGAGGTGACCGGCTACGACGCCGTCTCCATCCAGCCGAACGCCGGCTCCCAGGGCGAGTTCGCCGGGCTGCTGGCCATCCGCGCCTACCACCGCGCCAACGGGCAGGGCGAGCGCGACGTGTGCCTCATCCCGTCCTCCGCGCACGGCACGAACGCCGCCAGCGCCGTCATGGCCGGCATGCGCGTCGTGGTCGTGGCCTGCGACGACGACGGCAACGTGGACCTGGCCGACCTCGACGCCAAGATCGAGAAGCACCGTGACGCGCTGTCGGCGATCATGGTGACGTACCCGTCCACGCACGGCGTGTACGAGGAGACGATCACCGAGGTGTGCGCCAAGGTGCACGACGCCGGCGGCCAGGTGTACGTCGACGGCGCCAACCTCAACGCGCTGGTCGGGCTGGCCAAGCCGGGAGAGTTCGGCGCCGACGTCTCGCACCTCAACCTGCACAAGACGTTCTGCATCCCGCACGGCGGCGGCGGCCCCGGCGTCGGCCCGGTCGCCGTCCGCGCCCACCTGGCCGCCTACCTGCCCGGTCACCCGCTGCACAACGGCACCCCCGTCGGCCCCGTCTCCGCGGCCCCCTACGGCTCGGCGGGCATCCTGCCGATCTCGTGGGCGTACGTCAGGATGATGGGCGCGGAGGGCCTCACCGCCGCCACCGAGCAGGCCATCCTGTCGGCCAACTACCTGGCCAGGCGGCTCGCCCCGCACTACCCGGTGCTCTACACGGGCCGCGGCGGCCTGGTGGCGCACGAGTGCATCGTCGACCTGCGGCAGATCACCAAGGAGACCGGCGTCACCGTGGACGACGTGGCCAAGCGCCTCATCGACTACGGCTTCCACGCGCCGACCATGTCGTTCCCCGTGGCCGGCACCCTGATGATCGAGCCGACCGAGAGCGAGGACCTGAACGAGCTCGACCGGTTCGTCGACGCCATGGTCGCCATCCGCGGCGAGATCGCCAAGGTGGCCTCCGGCGAGTACGACAAGACAGACAACCCGCTGCGCAACGCGCCGCACACGGCCGAGTCCGTCAGCGCCGACGAGTGGCCGCACCCGTACGCGCGCTCCGAGGCCGCCTACCCGCTGCCGTCGCTGCGGGAGAACAAGTACTGGGTGCCGGTGCGCCGCATCGACCAGGCCTACGGCGACCGCAACCTGGTGTGCTCCTGCCCGCCCCTTGAGGCGTACGAGGACTGATCCCCCGACCGGCCTCCTGAGGGCTCGCCCTTGAGGCGCGGCCCGACACGCGCGGGGCGCGGACTGCGCGCCCCGCTTCGCCGGGCTTGTCCGGGAACGCGTTCGAGCAGGTCCCGGACCGCGCACCGCGCCTTTCCTGGGCGGGATCCCGGGTGCCGCCAGTCCTTCGGCGTCAAGTGAGCAGACATGATCGCCGTTAGTCGTTAGGCTCGGTGCGACCGTCGCCACAAGGAGCTCTCTTGACGTCCTCAGATCTGGAGACCCCGCCCCTCGACACCGCCCGCAGGCTGGCCGAACGCGGCGACCTCGCCGCCGCCGCCCGCATCCTGGGCGAGCTGGCCGCCGACCCCGAGGGGCCCGACAGGGCGCAGGCCGCGGTGGGCCTGGCCGTGGTGCTCGAACAGCGCGGCGACGCCGAGGGCGCCAGGGCCGCCGCCAGGACGGCGCTGGCCACCGGCCACCCCGAGTACGCCGCCCAGGCCGCCTGCCACCTCGCCCAGGGCTTCGAACGCGAGGGCCGCGACGAGCAGGCCAGAGCCGCCTGGCAGGCCGTGCTGGGGGTCGGCACCGCCGCGTACGTGCCGCTGGCCCACCTCGCGCTGGGCCGTCTGGCCGTCAGGGGCGAGCAGCTCGACGAGGCGGAGAAGGAGTTCCGCGCCGCCATCGACACCGGCGCGGAGAACGGCGAGGAACGCCTCGGCGCGCACGCCGCGGCTGAGCTGGCCGAGCTGATGCTGGAGCACGGCGAGCCGGGAGCGGCGGCCGAGGTGCTGCTGGACGCGCTGGACTTCGCCCCCGGCGACGAGGTGCCGGGGCTGCGGGTGCAGCTCGGCATCGCGCATCTGGAGCTGGCCTGCGCCGAGTTCGCCGAGAGCGTCGAGGGCGGGGCCGACTCCCAGACGGGGGCGCTGGCCATCGAGCTGCTCGCCCGCACGCTGCCGCTGCGCGGGCGCGCCGAGGACGCCGACCGGGTGTGGTCGTACGGGCTGGAGCACGAGGACGAGACGCTGGCCGCCGAGGTGCGGCTGCGCTACCACCGCGACGCCTGAGCCTCCGCTTGCTTGCCGCGTCCGGGATCAGGACCTGCGCATGATCGCCACGGCGGCGGCCACGTTGATCACCACGATCGCCAGCCACGCCACCAGCAGCCCTTCACTCCCGGCGCTGGCCGCGATGGCCGTCAGCGGCACGCCGATGCCCAGCGAGCCCAGCACGATCGGCACCATGGGCGCGCTCGGGTGGCGGCGCTTGGCCCGCACCGGGCCGGCGTGATCCAGCTCGGCCCGGACGCGCGCGGCGATCGTGACGTCGAGACGCTCCACGAACGAGTCGATCAGCGCGGTTTCGTACTCCGGGCCCAGATCGCGGCGCGCGTCGAGCGTGGCCTGCAGATCATCCCGGAGGCGTTTGTCTGGCATGAGGAAATCATCCCCGCCGCACGGCACGCCGTCATCCGCCCTGAGGGCTAACGGCCACTCCTCCCCAGGTACGGTGCTGCCATGCAGGTGACGACGCCGCGAGGGCCGGCGCTGGTGGAGATCGACGAGGCCGCGGACCCGCGGCTGCTGCTGGTGCTGACCCACGGCTCGGCCGGGGGAGTGGACGCTCCCGACCTGCTGGCCGTGCGCGACGCCGCCCTCGTGGCCGGGGCCAGCGTGGCCAGGGTGACGCAGGCGTTCAGGCTGGCGGGGGCGCGGGCGCCCGGCTCGCCGGTCAAGCAGGACGAGGCCTGGGAGATCGTCCTGCGCGAGCTGCGCGCCGATCGGCCCGGGTTGCCGCTGGTGCAGGGCGGGCGGAGCAACGGGGCGCGGGTGGCGTGCCGCACGGCCAAGGCGGTCGGCGCGGCGGCCGTGGTGGCGCTGGCCTTTCCGCTGCACCCGCCGGGGCGGCCCGAGCGGTCGCGGGCGGAGGAGCTGCGCGGTGCCGGGGTGGACGTGCTGGTGGTGAACGGGGATCGTGATCCGTTCGGGATCCCGGACGCGGCGGACGCGGCGCGGCTGGTGGTGTTGCCGGGGGAGAATCACGATCTCAAGCGCGAACCTGCCAAGGTGGGCGGGATCGTCGCCGAATGGATCATGCGTTACGCGTAGCCGTCGCCACCGGTCCGGCGGCTTCCGCTACGGAGAGCGGCCGGCCGCGAGGGCGGGGCGTCCAAGGCGGGCGCCGGCGGCGAGGGCTGCACGCCCGGTGCGTGCCGGGGCTTCTCGCGGGATGCGGGGCGGGAGATTCCGCCCTCCGCGTGGCGAGGTGACGCTGTGTGGCTTCTCGCCCTCCGCCTGACGAGGGCTGCTCGCGCGGTACGCGGCGAGAGCGCGGGTGGTGAGGCCGGGGCGAGAGCGCTGTGTACAGGGCCGGGCGGAAGGCGCGCGGCCGGGCCGGGCGAGGGTGCTCGCCCTGTCGGTCAGGCGGCCCCGACCACGGGCCGGTGCGGAGCGATGACGGTGCCGCTGGGCAGCAGCTCACCGGTGTCCTCGAACAGGACGACTCCGTTGCAGAGCAAACTCCACCCCTGCTCGGGGTGGCAGGCGAGGGTGCGTGCCGCCTCGCGGTCTGGCGCCTCGGCATCCGGACAGGCCGGGTCGTGCGGGCACATCGGCGTGCCTCCGATATCTCGTGGGATGCTCCCGTTGTGGAGGGGCGGGAGCCTGCTCGGGTAGTTGTGCTGGCAAGTGTGTTACGTACGTCACTCGTTCCGACATAGCCCTTTCGGACTGTTACAGGAGGATCCCCGGATCGTGTGACCTTCGACACAGCGTGCCTTATGCAGGATAACGGTCCAAGCGCGACACGCGCATCACGTTTGCAATCCCTTGAGAAGAGCGTCGAGTCCGCGCTCGAAGTCCACATCGGCTCTTTCGTCCCGCCTGACCCATTCATCGACCTCCGGGTCGGCCCAGCCCGACTGCTGGACCTCGACCGCGACGCTGCCGAACACGAAGGCCCGCAACGCCCGTACGGCCTCAGGGGCGTCCCCCAGGCCCCCGTCGGAGAGCTGCTCGACCTGCTCCCTGATGGCGAGGGCCGTGGCGCCCTTGGGCGGTTTGGTGAGCGCCAGCGCCAGCACGCCGGGATGGTCGCGCAGCAGCTCCCTGCTGGCCCTGCACCACGCCTTGGCCGTCTCCTGCCAGGAGGGGCCCTGCTCGACGTGCACGGCCGTGACGTGCTCGGCCAGGGCGTCCATCAGCGCCTCCTTGCCGCGCGGCAGGTGGTGGTAGATGGCCATCGCCTCCACCTGGAGGGCGTCGCCCAGCCTGCGCATGGTGAGCCGGCGCAGGCCCTGGCTGTCGGCGATGTGGAGCGCGGCCTCGATGATGCGCTCGCGGGACAGGGGCACGGGCGGTCGCTTGGCGGGCATGGTGATCATCTTACTATGTAAAGGCGCTCGCTCCGGGGCGATTTCCGCCCGTGTCGCGGGACGGCGTACGCTAGGCGGTTGAACCAGTACCGACAGCGTTTGAAAGGGCCGGGTCGATGGCGTTTTTCCGTCCGCGGGTGAGCCGGGAGGCAGAGGTCCGCTACCACGCGGACCAGGAGATCTCCAAGAGCTTCCCCGACCTCCTCGAGAAGGCCAGGCAGGCCGAGCAGATCGTGCGTGACCTGCGGGCCGGCGCGGCCGACGAGCTGGAGCTGCTGGCCGCGGGGCGGGCGTTCGACCACGCCCTGACGGAGGCGCTCAGGGCCGCCGAGGCGGGGCAGCGGGCCACGTTCGGCGTGAAGGCCTACGACGACCGGATCGCGCGGCGCAAGGCCAAGGCGACGCCCGCCGGGGCCATGTGGACGTCCGAGGTGGAGCGGCTGCGCACGCTGCGCGAGGACAACCGGATGTGGGGGATCCCCCGGATTCCGCGTCCGCTGCCCGCCACCGCCTGAGCGGCTGGTCAGGAGCGGAAGCACCGGCGGCCACCCCGTACGGAAGAACCCCGGCATCCTCATGCCGGGGTTCTCGTGTCAGCTCGCCCAGTCGAGCAGCGGCCGGGTGTTGCTCGGGTGCCGCAGCTTGGACAGCGACTCCTTCTCGAGCTGCCGGATCCGCTCCCGGGTCAGCCCCAGGTGCTTGCCGATCTCGTCCAGCGTGTGCGGCTTGCCGTCGACCAGCCCGAACCGCAGCGCCATGATCTTCGACTCGCGCGGCGACAGGTTGTCGAGCACGCCACGGAGCTGGTCGCCCAGGAGCTGGCGGTCGACGATCTCGGACGCCTCGGGGGAGTCGACGTCCTCGATGAGGTCGCCGATCGTGGTCTCCCCGTCCTCGCCGATGGTCGCGTTCAGCGAGATCGGCTGGCGGCTGGTGCGCAGCAGCTCCTCGATCTGGTCCGGCGTCTTGTCCAGCTCGACGGCCAGTTCCTCGGGCGTGGGCTCGCGGCCCAGCCGCTGGTGCATGTCGCGCTCGACCCGTGACAGCTTGGAGAGCATCTCCAGCACGTGCACGGGCAGCCGGATCGTGCGGGCCGAGTCGGCGAAGCCGCGCTGTATGGCCTGCCGGATCCACCACATGGCGTAGGTGGAGAACTTGAAGCCCTTGGTGTAGTCGAACTTCTCCACGGCCCTGATGAGGCCCAGGTTGCCCTCCTGGACGACGTCCAGCAGCGACATCCCGCGGTCGGTGTACTTCTTGGCGACCGAGACCACGAGCCGCAGGTTGGCCTCCAGCATGTGGTCCTTGGCCTGCCGGCCGTCCTCGACCACCAGGTGCAGGTCCTCCTGCGCGGCGGGCGACAGGTCGGGGTGGGTCTCCAGCTTGTACTCGGCGTACAGGCCGGCCTCGATCCGCCTGGCCAGCTCGACCTCCTGGGCGGCGGTGAGCAGGGTGCGGCGGCCGATGGACTTGAGGTAGGTGTGCACCGAGTCGCCCATGACGGACTGCGTGTCGTCCAGGTCGAGCGGCTCGCTCTCGAGCTCGGCGTCCTCGCTCATGACGAGGTCGTCGGGCACGTCCTCCTCGTGTTCCGGCTTGGTCTCGGACGGCGTCACGGCCTTGCCGGCGGCGGTCGTCCGGGCGGTCGCGGAAGTTTTTGCCTCGGCGGGCTTGCGGCCGGTAGTCTTTGCCCGCGAGGTCGTCTTCTTGGCGGTGGGCGACTTTCTCTGGGTCTTCTTCGAGGCGGTGGTGCCGAGAGACGGCTCACCTTCGGCGGCCAGGCTCACGCCGGCCTCTGACAGCTCGCGCAGTATCGTGCGGCCTTCAGAGGGGCTGATGCCGGCCTCGGCGAACGCGTCACGCAGCTCGGCCAGAGAAAGGTGACCCTGGTCTCGCCCTCGTTCAATCAGTTGGTCGAGAGTTGCGGGTGGGGTCGCCACGGCGGTTCTGGGCATGAGGACACCTCCTCCGTACGGAGTGGAAGCGATCAGGCAGGTTGTGGTGGGGCGGTTTCGCGTCCGCACGGCGCACCAGTATCAATAACGCCAATCGCCGTCATTTGTTCCCGTACGCCCCTGCGGGAGGAAAAAGGGGCGGATCGCCCCATATGCGAAACCGCCCCAGGGCTCGGTCTATTCCGGCTGCCCGTCCGTCTGCCCGGCGTCTCCGGGGCGGACCTCGACGTCACCGGTGCCGACCTCGAACTGGCCGGGCGTCACCTCGGGCATCGGCATGGGCTCGGCGCCCTCCATGCGCTCGTCCGTCCAGTACTCGATGACCTCGCGGGGGTCGGGGTTGACCTCGGTGGACACCACGATGTCAGGGGTCGGCTCACCGGACGGCGGCGCCTTCTCCACCACGGCCCGGGTCTCCCTCGCGACCTGGTTGAGCTTGCCCGCCGAGGCGGCCGCCGCGACTGAGGCGCCCCCGACGACGATGACGCCGACGACGACCGCGGATGCCCACATCTTGCGGGTCTGGTCCATGAAGGCTCCCTCCTTCTCCCCAATTTGACGCAGCCGCAACTCGTCAGGTTCCTGTCCTCAGCCGCATCAGATCGGTCTTGCCGTTCGGGAGCAGCGGCAGCCGGGAGACGAACCGCAGCTCGCGCGGGGCGGCATGAGGGGGAAGCCTATCGCGGCAATACGCCCTCAATTGCGAAAGCGTGAGGGGTGTGTCGGGGTTGGCGGGGACGACGATGGCGGTGACCAGCTCGCCCCATTCGGGATCCGGCGTGCCGATCACCGCCGCGTCGGCGATCTCCGGGTGGGCGCACAACACGTCCGTCACGGCGCCGGCCACGACCTTCTCGCCGCCCGTGTTGATCACGTCGTCGGCCCTGCCCAGCACGCGCAGCCGCCCTTCGCGCAGCTCGCCCAGGTCGGAGGTGACGAACCAGCCGCCGTCGAACGGGCCGGCGGGCACGCCGAAGCGGTAACCGGAGAACAGCACCGGGCCCGCGATCCTGATCAGGCCGTCCTCGCCGATCTTGACGTCCACGTCCTGCAGCGGCCTGCCGTCGTAGACGCAGCCGCCGCTCGTCTCGCTCGACCCGTACGTCGTCACGATCCGCGCGCCCCGCGCCCTGGCGCGTTCCAGCAGGCCGGGACGGGCCGCGGCGCCGCCCAGCACGATCGTCCTGAACACCGACAGGTCCGCCCCCGCCTCGACCAGCCGGTGAAGCTGCGTGGGCACGAGCGAGACGTGATCGGCGCCCGAACGCAGCACCGCCCCGGGGTCGAACGCGGCGTGGATGATCGGCTCGCTGCCCGACAGCAGCGCGCGTACCAGGACCTGGAGGCCGGACACGTGCGAGACGGGCAGGCAGCACAGCCAGCGCTCACCCTCCGCCGCCTCCACCCGGCGCAGCGAGGCCGCCGCCGAGGCGCGCAGGGCGGCGGCGGACAGCATCACCCCCTTGGGGGCGCCGGTGCTGCCGCTGGTGGCGATCACCACCGCCACCTCGCCGGGGACGCCCTCGCCGCCGTCGCGCGGGACGCCGTCGAGACGCGTGGGACGCAGGGCGGCCAGCGCGGGCTCCGCGTGGCCGGGGGACAGCGGGAGGACGGCGGGCCCGTCGCCGGACAGGGCGTCGCGCACCGCCGTGAACAGGGCAGGTCCCGGAGGCTGCACAATGGCATGCAGCGGACGGTCCGGATGCGACGGGTTCCTCCACATGCTCGTAAGGTTAATGGCGACAGGTCGGACAGCGGCGCAGGGGAGGGTCGTGACGCGTTCTCCCAGGGCTCCCGTGGTCTTCAGGATCCCCATGCGCACGCGTTTCCGCGGACAGACCGTCAGGGAAGGGGTGCTGCTGCACGGCCCGGCGGGGTGGGGCGAGTTCTCGCCGTTCCCCGAGTACGGCCCGCGCGAGAGCGCCCGCTGGCTGGCCTGCGCCCGCGAGGCGGCGTTCGAGGGCTGGCCTGAGCCGGTGCGCGACAGCGTCCCCGTCAACGCCACCGTGCCGGCCGTCGACCCCGAGCAGGCCCACGACCTCGTGCGCCGCTCCGGCTGCGGCACGGCCAAGGTCAAGGTGGCCGAGCCGGGGCAGACCTTCGACGAGGACCTCGCCAGGGTGGAGGCCGTCCGCGACGCGCTCGGCCCCTCCGGGCGGCTGCGCGTCGACGCCAACGGCGCCTGGCAGGTCGATGAGGCCGTACGCCGGCTCAAGCGCCTCGACCGCTACGACCTGGAGTACGCCGAGCAGCCCTGCGCCACCCTCGACGAGCTCGCCGCGGTGCGGCGGGCCTGCGACGTGCCGATCGCCGCCGACGAGTCCATCCGCAGGGCCGAAGACCCGCTGCGGGTCCGGGCGGCCGAGGCCGCCGACATCGCCGTGGTCAAGGTCCAGCCGCTCGGCGGGGTGCGCGCGGCGCTGCGCGTGGTCGAGGCGTGCGGGCTGCCCGCCGTCGTGTCCAGCGCCGTGGAGACGTCCGTGGGGCTGGCCGCCGGGTTAGCGCTGGCCGCGGCGCTGCCCGCGCTGCCCTACGCGTGCGGGCTCGGCACGGTGTCGCTGCTGTCGGGCGACGTCGTCGCCGACCCGCTGGCGCCCGTGGACGGCCGCCTGGCCGTCCGGCGGCCCGGAGTTGATGTCCATCAGTTGTCGGCTTACGAGATCGAATCTCCCCAGTGGCTTCGCCGGATGCAGGAGGCGTCACGTTGAACCCCGCTACCGCGCTGGCCACCGTACTGGTCGACGAGCTGGTGCGCTGCGGCCTGACCGACGTGGTGCTCGCCCCCGGCTCCCGCTCCGCCCCGCTCGCGCTCGCCCTGCACGCCGAGTCCCGGGTGCGGCTGCACGTGCGCGTGGACGAGCGCTCCGCGTCGTTCCTCGCGCTCGGCCTGGCCAAGCGCTCAGAACGGCCCGTCGCGCTGATCTGCTCCTCCGGCACCGCCACCGCGAACTTCCACCCGGCCGTCATCGAGGCGAGCGAGTCCGGCGTACCGCTGCTCGTGCTCACCGCCGACCGCCCGCCCGAGCTGCGCGGCACCGGCGCCAACCAGACGATCGACCAGATCAAGCTGTACGGCGCCGCCACCCGCTGGTTCGCCGAGGTCGGCGTGCCCGAGGAGCGGCCCGGCCAGGTGGCCTACTGGCGCTCCCTGGCCTGCCGCGCCTACCAGCGCGCCTCCGGCGCCGGCAACCCCGGCCCCGTGCACCTCAACCTCGCCTTCAGGGAGCCGCTCATCCCCGACGGCGACACCTCCTGGTGCGAGCCGCTCGACCTCGGCGCGGGCGGCCCCTGGGTGCGCGCCCGCGTCGCACCCCCGCCGATCGCCCTGCACATCCCGCCCACCAGGCGCGGCGTGCTCGTCGTCGGCGACGGCGCCGCCAACGTCCGCCGCTACGTGGCCGCCGCCGGCATGGCCGGCTGGCCCGTCCTGTCCGAGCCGAACGGCGGCGCCCGCTACGGCGACCACGCCATCTCCACCTACCACTACCTGCTGGGCACCCCCGAGTTCGCCGACGCCCACCGGCCCGACGTGGTCGTCACCCTGGGCCGCCCCGGGCTGTCCAGGCCGCTGCTGTCGTGGCTGCGGCGGGCCGGCGAGCACATCGTCGTCGCCCCCGACCTCGACCGCTGGCCCGACCCCACCCGCTCCGCCACCCAGGTCGCGCAGGCCGTCGAGATCCCCGTCGCCTCCGGCGACGACTCCTGGCTGCACGCCTGGCGCCAGGCCGACCTGGCCGCGCGCGCCGCCATGGACGAGGTCCTCGACCTGTCCGGCACGAGCGAGCCGCGCCTGGCCAGAGACCTCGTGGACGCCCTGCCCAACGGGGCCCTGCTGTTCTGCGGCTCCTCCATGCCCATCCGCGACCTCGACCAGGCCATGCGGCCCCGCCGCGGCATCCGGCTGATGGCCAACCGGGGGGCGTCCGGGATCGACGGGCTCGTGTCCACGGCCATGGGGGCGGCGCTGGCGCACAACGGGCCGTCGTACGCGCTGCTGGGGGACCTTTCCTTCCTGCACGATCAGAACGGGCTCATCCTGGGGCCGCGCGAACCCCGGCCCGACCTCTGCCTCGTGGTCGTCAACAACGACGGGGGCGGGATCTTCTCCTTGCTGCCGCAGGCCGCGGTGCGGGATCCGTTCGAGCGGGTGTTCGGGACGCCGCACGGGGTGGACCTGGGGTACGTGGCTGCTGCTACGGGGACGCCTTACACCCTGGTGGGGGATGTCGGGGAGTTGCCCAAGGCGTTGCGGGGGGAGGGGCCGCGGGTGGTCGAGGTGCGTACGGATCGGGAGGAGAACGTGCTGGTGCATGGGCGGGTGCGGGATGCGGCTCAGGAGGCTGTGCGGGCCTACCTCGCTGGCTGACCCCTGGCCGTTCACGGGCGGCTGGGCGCCTTCCGGCCCGTCCCCCGGCTGAGCGCCGTTCAGGGCGCCGGGCCCCGCCGCCCCACACCTCGCCGACGCGGCGCCAGAGGGCGGGGCGCCCGTGCGGGGCCGTACCCGCGTCGGGTTGCGCCCGCACCCGCGCCCACGCCGGCCGCGCTCGCGCCGGGCGTCGGCCGTGTGGGGCCGCGCTCGTGCCGGGTGGTGTGCGGGCGGGGCGCGGCGGTACCGGGCTTCAGGGCTTCAGCGGCCCAGCGCGTCCAGGAGACGGTTGAGGGGGCTGTCGAGGCCGTAGCGGTCGGCGAGCCGGACGAGCGTTTCCGGGTCGCGGGGCTTGGCGGGCAGGGTGAGGTCGGTGGCGGGCAGGGGCGCGTCCGGGGCGACCTTGACCACGGCCGGTGCGGCGCGGAGGTAGTCGCGGGCGGCGGCGAGCCGGTTGCGGCTGCCGGCCGGGAAGCCGTCCGTGACGCCCGCGTCGAGGGCCTCCAGCAGGGCGGAGAGGGAGCCGAAGCGAGTGATCAGGGCGGCGGCGGTCTTCTCGCCGACGCCCGGCACGCCCGGCAGCCCGTCGCTGGGGTCGCCGCGCAGGGTGGCGAAGTCGGCGTAGGAGCGGCCGGGGACGCCGTACTTGGCGGTGACGAACGCCTCGTCCACGATCTGCAGGTTGCGGATGCCGCGCACGGTGTAGAGGACGCGCACCGGACGGGAGTCGTCGACGAGCTGGAAGAGGTCGCGGTCGCCGGTGACGATGTCCACGGCGCCGTCGCCGGCCTGGTGGGTGAGGGTGCCGATCACGTCGTCGGCCTCGTAGCCGGGCGACTCCAGGCGGGCGATGCCGAGGGCGTCGAGGACGTCCTGGATGACCGCGATCTGCGGGACGAGCGCCTCCGGCACCTCCTCCGTGTTGCCGTGGGCGACCCGGTGCGCCTTGTACGTCGGGATCGCCGCCACCCGGAAGGCGGGCCGCCAGTCGGCGTCCATGGTGGCCGCGAGCGCCGTGGGGGAGTGCTGGCGCACGAGGGTGGCGATCATGTCGATGAGCCCGCGCACCGCGTTGACCGGCGAGCCGTCGGGAGCCTTGATCGACTCCGGGATGCCGTAGAAGGCGCGGAAGTAGAGAGAAGGGGTGTCCAGAAGCATCAGCACCCGTCCATGGTGGCACTTCGCGCAGGTCCGCGCGGGTCCTGTTCACTCGGCTCCCAGCACGCCCACGGCCAGCAGGCAGGCGTCGTCCTCCGGGTTGGGGCCGCCGATGTCGGCGAGCAGGCGGTCGAGGCTCTCCTCCAGGTCCTGGCAGTCGACCTTGCGGGCCGCCGTCATGGCCAGGTCGAGGCCGACGTCGATGTCGCGGGTGCGCCGCTCGACCAGCCCGTCGGTGAACATCAGCAGCAGGTCTCCCGGGTGCAGGCGGGTGGTGGCCAGCTCGTACGGGCTGCCGGACGCGGCCCCCAGCAGCACGCCCCTGGGCTGCGGGAGCTGGCTGGCCACGCCGTCGCGCACCAGGATGGGCGCCAGGTTGCCCGCCTGGCCCCAGGCGAACACCCGGGTCTGCGGGTCGAAGTGCCCGATGATCGCGGTGGCGGTGGTGTCCTTGAGCTGGTGCAGGACGAGCTGGTTCAGCCAGTCGAGCAGCCGGTTGGCCGCCTGCCCCGTCATGGCGAGGCCGACGAGGGCGTGGCGGAGCTGGGCCATGCGGGAGATGGCGGGCAGGCCGTGGCCGGAGACGTCCCCGATGGCCAGGAGCTGGCGGCCGTCGGGGGCGGGTGCGGCCTCGAACCAGTCGCCGCCCAGGTTCGCGGTCTTCTCGGCCGGTACGTACCGGACCGCGATGCGGGTCTGCGGCAGGTCGAGGCAGCCGTCCGGCTCGGGCAGGATCGCCTCGCGCAGGGCGAGCATGACGTGGCGGTCCTCGGCGGCCCGCTCGCGGGCCTCCAGGAGCTGGCGGCGCGACTCCGAGACCATGCGCTCGGCGCGGCGGCGTCCGGTGATGTCCTGGATGACGCCGTGCATGCCGATGGTGCCGCCCGGCCCCGCCAGGGGCTCCAGGACGACGCGCAGGTCGCGCAGGTCGCTGGAGCCGACCCCGCGCCGGATGCGGAACTCGGCCTGCACCGGCTCGTCGCTCTGCACGACCGACCACAGCAGCCGGTCGAGCGTGGCCACGTCGCCGGGCTCGACGTGCTCGGCCAGGTCGGGCAGGGCGATGGGGCCCTCGGCGGGGTCGCGGCCGAAGATCACATAGACCTGCTCCGACCAGATCGTCTCGCCGGTGTGCAGGTGCCATTCGGCCCAGCCCATGTTGCCGAGCCGCTGGGCGTGCGCCAGCCGTACGGCGAGCATCTCGGCGTCGTTCTGGTGACCGAGCAGCTCGGCCGCGCCTATGACGTCGACCATGTGTCTCACTCTCGACGCGGGGTGGAATCCGACAATTGACCCCACACTACGTGATCGATCGTGAACGGTGTGTAGTGGAGGCTTGGTGCGTGACGAGACCTTTCCGTGGATTTTAGGAGGGTATTTTGGCCTGGCGGCCGGGAGTAGATTGAGCCTGTGACGTCCTCAGACCTGTATCCCGTGTCCCGTCTCGCCGCCGTTCAGGAGGCCACCGCCAAGGCGGGCCTCGACGCGTTGCTGCTCACCCCCGGCCCCGATCTGCGCTACGTCAGCGGCTACGACGCCAAGCCGCTGGAGCGGCTGACGTGCCTGGTGGTGCCCGCGTCCGGGGAGGCGTACATGATGGTGCCCCGCCTGGAGCTGCCCGCCGCGCAGGCGTCGCCCGCCTCCCGGCTGGGGCTGGAGTTCGTGGCCTGGGACGAGACCGACGACCCGTACGCCATCGCGGCGGCGCGGCTCGGCCGGGCGGCCAAGGTCGGGCTCGCCGACCGGATGTGGGCCATGTCCTCGCTGCGCTTCCGCGAGGCGCTGCCCGAGACTGAGCAGGTGCTGGCCGGCAGCGTCCTGAGGGAGCTGCGGATGCGCAAGTCGCCCGCCGAGACGGCGGCGCTGCGCGAGGCGGGCCAGGCCATCGACTCCGTGCACCGGCAGGTGCCCGGGCTGCTGCGGGCCGGACGCACCGAGCGCGAGGTGGCCAAGGACATCGCCGAGGCGATCCTGGCCTCAGGGCACGCCACCGTCGACTTCGTCATCGTCGCCTCAGGGCCCAACGGCGCCAGCCCCCACCACGACGTGTCCGACCGGGTCATCCAGGCCGGCGAGCCGGTCGTGGTCGACATCGGCGGGCAACTGCACAACGGCTACTGCTCCGACTCCACGCGCACGTACAGCGTGGGGGAGCCGCCGGCCGAGTTCGCCGCGTACTACGAGGTGCTGCGGCGGGCGCAGGACGCGGCCTGCGCGGCGGTCCGGCCCGGGGTGTCGTGCGAGTCGATCGACGCCGCCGCCCGCGAGATCATCGCCGAGGCCGGCTACGGCGAGTACTTCGTGCACCGCACCGGGCACGGCATCGGCATCGAGACGCACGAGGAGCCGTACATCGTGTCCGGCAACGGCGAGCCGCTGGAGCCCGGGTTCGCGTTCTCCGTCGAGCCGGGGATCTACCTGCCGGGCCGGCACGGCGCCAGGATCGAGGACATCGTGGTGTGCGCGGAGAGCGGTGGGGAGCGGATGAACAACACGCCGCGCGAGCTGGTGATCGTCTAGCTGACGGGGTGAGCGGGCGCGCTGCCGTGATGGGGTGAGCGGCTGTGACACAGTCGCTGTCATGTTCGCGGAGATCACGTACGCCACCCGCCCCGGCTCGGCGCGGCCGAACGAGGACCTGGTGGTCGCCGGGCCGTCCTGGATCGTCGTCCTGGACGGCGCCACGGCCGCGCCCGAAGTGGACAGCGGGTGTGCGCACGACGTCGCCTGGCTGGTGGGGCGGCTCGGAGGGGCGCTGGCCGTCCGGCTGGCGTGCGGTGACGGGGAGCCGCTGGCCGGGGTGCTGGAGTCGGCTATCGAGGAGACCCGGGCGGCGCACTCCGGCGGCTGTGACCTGGACAATCCGGACTCGCCGTCGGCGACGGTGGCCATGGTGCGGGCCGGGGAGCGGCGGGTCGAGTACCTGGTGCTGGGCGACTCCACGGTGGTGCTGTCGGAGGTGGGCGGGCAGGCCAGGGCGGTCAGTGACGACCGGCTGGAGCGGCTGCCGGGCGGGCGGCCGTACAGCCTGGAGCTGATACGGCGGATGCGCAACGCGGCCGGCGGGTTCTGGGTGGCGGGCGCCCGGCCCGAGGCGGCCCGGCAGAGCGTGACCGGCGAGGCGGACGCCGGTGAGGTGCGCGGGGTCGGGGTGTTCACCGACGGGGTGGCGCGGCTGTGCGACTGGTACGGGTGGAGCTGGGAGTCGGTGCTCGACGTGCTGGCGCGGCGCGGGCCTGGGGCGGTCATCGGGGCCGTGCGGGAGCTGGAGGTGGCACGCGGGGCGGTGCGGGGGAAACGGCATGACGACGCGACGGCCGCGTGGGGGCTGCTCGGGCACTGAAGCTCGGGCCGGCGGCAGCGGCGGGCCGCGCTTCGGCCGGGGCGGCGGGCCGCGCTTCGGCGGGGCGGTGGGCCGGGCTGAGGTGTATCAGGGGCTGTCTGCGCTGCTCTGGGATGAAGAGGGCGGCGGAGGGAGTGCGCATGTTCGTCGGCAGAACAGCGGAGCTCGCCTCACTGCGCGCGGAACTGCGCGCGGCAGGCGGCGGATCCGCCAGGAGGGCGGTGGTCGAGGGGCCCGAGGGCATCGGCAAGACCGCGCTCATCCACCACGCGCTCGACGGGGAGGCGGGCGTGCGGGTGCTGACCGTCAGCGGCGAGGAGAGCGAGCGGGAGCTCCGGCTCGGCGTCGTACGGCAGCTCATGGACGAGGCGGCCCTGCTGAACCACGGGACGGGCCCAGGACCGGGCGAGGCGGCCTCAGGACCGGGCGGGGTGACCGGTGCGGCGGAGGGCTGTGCGGGCTGGGCGAGGCTGGGTGCGGCGGACCCGTGTGCGGTGGATCCGAGTGTGGTGGACCCGTGTGCGGCGGGGCAGGTGGTTTGTGAGCTTGTCGCCCGGTTGTCCGCGCTGGGGACGCTCGCGGTGGTCGTCGATGACGTGCAGTGGGTGGACCGGGCCTCGTTGCGGGCGCTGAGTTACGTGCTGCGGCGTGTGCGGGCGGGGCGGGTGCTGCTTCTGGTCGCCTGCCGGGATCTGGCCGATCCCTG
The DNA here is from genome assembly GCF_039531895.1 of Nonomuraea monospora. Taxonomy (NCBI): domain Bacteria; kingdom Bacillati; phylum Actinomycetota; class Actinomycetes; order Streptosporangiales; family Streptosporangiaceae; genus Nonomuraea; species Nonomuraea monospora. The sequence continues at coordinate 53,885 of NZ_BAAAQX010000021.1, read as the reverse complement.
GCTGCCGGACGGCCTGCGGCGGCTGCTCGCCGGTGACGGCACGCTGGTCGTCACGCTCGGGGGGCTGAGCGCGTCCGAGCTGGCCGAGCTGGCTGCCGACCCCGCGCTCGCGGCCGGGCGGCGGGAAGGCGGCATGTACGCGTCGCCTGCGGACGCGGCGAAGGAGGCACTGGCGGCGCTGCGCACGGACGCGCTGTGTGCGGACGCGCGGTCGGATGCGGGGCGGCTGGACATGCGGGGGCTGGACGTGCGGGGGCTGGACGTTTCGGCGGGTGAGCGCCGCCCTGACGTTCCGGTGAGCGAGCGCCGCCTGGGCGTTTCGGCGGACGAGCGACGGCCGGGCGTTCCGGCGGACGAGCGCCGCCTGGACGCTTCGGTGGACGAGCGGCGGCCGGGCGTGACCGCGGCGGCGCGGCGGTTGCGCGAGCACACGCTGGGCAACCCGCTGCACGCCCGAGCCCTCCTGACCATCCTGCCTCCCGCGGCCATGGCCGACCCGTGCACGCGCCTGCCGGCCCCGGAAACGTACAGGCGCCCGTTCGCGGCCCGCCTGCACGCGTGCGCCCCCGCCACCCGCCGGCTCGTCGCGGCCTGCGCCGTTCTGGGCGGGCGCTGCCCGCTGCATGTGGCGGCGGCGGTGGCCACCGGGATCGACGAGCCGCTGAACACCCTGGAGGAGGCCGTCACGGCAGGTCTGCTGCGCGAGCTGCCCGGCCGCCTGATCGACTTCCCCGAACCGCTGGCCAGGGCCGCCGCCTACGACGGGATAGGCGCGGGCGCGCGGGCGCGGCTGCACCTGGCCGCCGCCAGGCTGGCCGACGACGACGGGGCGGCGCTGCGGCACCGGGCCGCCGCGGCCGACGGGCCGGACGAGGCGCTGGCCGAGGAGCTGGCGAGGTTCGCGGCGAAGGCGGCGCAGCACGGCCTGTGGCAGGAGGCCGCCGCCCACCTGGACCTGGCCGCCGGTCTCACGGAGTCGCCGGCGCGCCGCGACGAGCTGCGCACGGCCGTTCTGGAACACGTCCTCATCGGGGGCGACGTGATCCGTGCGGCTGAGCTCGCCGCCGTGCGCAACGCCGACCCGCGACCGGTGCGCCGGTACGTGCTGGGACGGCTCGCGCTGGCCGCCGGACGCTTCGACGAGGCGTCCGAGCTGCTGGCGGAGGCGTGGCGGCACACAGAGCCCGGGTTCGCCGCGGACGTGGCGGAGCAGCTGTCCTGGCTGCGGCTGGTCACGGGGAACCGCGCCGAGGCGGCGAACTGGGCACGCCTGTCGATCGAGCAGCCCATCGCGGGGCCGGTCGCCAGGCCGCACGACGTGCCGGCGCTGGGCGGGGCACCCAGCGCCGGCGCGCCATCCGGCAGCCTCGCCGAAGCCGTGGCGCACCTGGCCCTCGACGAGGCGGGCCAGGCGTGCGCCGTGCTGAAGCGGGCCGTGACCGCCGCGGGCGCGGCGGGGCTGCCGCACCACCGGCTGCTGGCCACCGCGCTGCTGGCCGTCGCGGAGCACGGGCTGGCCCGGTGGGACGAGGCCGTGGCGCACGCCGAGGCCGCTCTCGCGGAGGCGTCCGCGCTGGGGCAGCGCTGGTTGCTGCCGTGGCTGGACGCCGCCTGCGTGGCGCCGCTCGCCGCCAAGGGGGAGCACGATCGGGCCCTCGCGCACGCCGTGGCGGCTGGGACGGCTGCGCGCAGGATGCGGCATGTGGCGGGGGAGCGGCAGGCGGAGCTGGCCATGGCGCTGCTCGGGGCGGCAGACCTTCCGGCCGATGCGTGTGGGGGCGGCCTCGGGTTCGTGCCCGATCCGCGGCCCGCGCGCATCGAGGCGCTGGTGGCCGACGGGCGGCTGGAGGAGGCGGAGCGCGCGCTGGACGCTTATGACCGGGATGGGCGGACCGGCGGGCGGCTGGAGGAGGCGGAGCGGGGGCTGGACGCGTACGACCGGGAAGGGCGGACCGGCGGGCGGCTGGAGGAGGCGGAGCGGGGGCTGGACGCGTACGACCGGGAAGGGCGGACCGGTGGGCGGCGCAGGCAGGCCGAGCGGGTCAGGCTCGCGGGGCTGCTGCTGGCCGCGAGGAACGTTCCAACGCAGGCGGAGGAGGCGTTCGGGCGCGCGCTGGACCTGGCCCGGACGGGCGTGTACGAGCCTCCATCGGGCGGGTGCCTGCTGGAGGAGGCGCGAGCGCTGCTGGACCTGGGCAGGCTGCTGCGCCGTACGGGCAGGCGGAAGGCGGCGGCCGAGCGGCTGGGCGCCGCACGCGCGATCTTCGACCGGTTGGGCGCCCGCCCGCTGGTGGAGCGCTGCGCCCAGGAGCTGGAGGCGTGCGGCCTGGAGCCACCGGCCACCGTCAGGCTGGGCCTGACCCCTCAGGAGCTGAGCACGGCGACCCTGGTGGCGGGCGGCCTGACGAACCGCCAGATCGCCAGAGAACTACTCATCAGCGTAAAAACCGTCGAATACCACATCGGCAAGATCTACACGAAGCTCGGCATCGGCTCCCGGGTGGCGCTGGCCGCCAAGCTGGCGGCGTACGGTCCTGAGGTATCGTTCCCGGCCAGCGAAGCAGGCTGATCAGCCACTCAGCTGATACCTTGATCGGCACTTCATGATCATGAAACAATTACCCCACAGCTGTATATCCGGGTATGGGGGGACGTCGCCTATGGTCCGCGAGCCGATCGAGCGGCCCTAGGATGCCCGACGACGAGCTGGACACGGCGTTCGAGCTCGGCAGGACGTGCGCGCTGGCCGCCGAGTGCGGCAGGGACCTGCGGCGGTGTGCCCAGATGTACGCGGATCTGTTCCCCGACGCGGCCTTCAGTGCCGACTTCTTCAGCTCGCTGACCCTGGCGACGGCCTTCAGCGCCCCGTGGGCGGGCGCCGACCGGCTGAAGGCCGCGAACAGGGCCGCCCTGTGGGTGACGGCCGTGGAGCGGCTCGTCGACCGCGCCGCGACCACCCGCGAGCAGGTCAACCGCCTGACGAGGGAGTGCCTGTCGGTGGCCGAGGGGGCGGTGCCGCGTTCGGCGATCACCCGGTTCCTCGCCGACCTGCGCGACGAGCTGGCGACCGTCGCGGACTTCGAGGAGCTGCGGGGCGTCTGGCGCGACCAGCTCGACCGGACGCTGGCGGGCATGGCCAGGGCCTGGGTGTGGCGTGACACGCACACGGTGCCCACGCTGCCCCGCTACGTGGACAACGCCGACAGCCGCGGCTCCTGCTTCGTCGACCTGTCGCACTGGATCTACACCGCCGACGACTGGTCCAGGGCGCACCTGGAGGAGCTGCGGGTGGTCAGCCGGCAGGTGCAGCGGTACCTGCACCTGCTCGGCGACGTCGCCTCCTACCGCAGGGACCTGAGCTGGGGCGACCTCAACGTGCTCGCGCTGGGCGTGGACGGCGCCGAGGTGGCGGCGGCGATCGCGGATCTGGCGAGGGACGCCGAGAGCCTGATCGGGCCGGTCTGCCGCCACAGCCCGCGCACGGCCTCCTACCTGCGAAGACGACTGGGTTTCCAGGCGGGTGTCACCGGTATTTCGGACTATCAGCAGGCCACGTAAAGTCACCGTCTGAATGCATGACAGACAAACTTGACTCTTGCCCTGTTAGATCCGCGAAAAACGTGGCGTGAGGCGACAAACCGTGACATTTTGTTTCTTGTAAAAGATTGCGGCTTGAGTGGAAAATGTGGCGTTGCTAGGGTGTCTCGATGCCAGGCATGTGGAACGGCCCCCTCAGGCGAAACCTTGACAGGTACCACTGACCGGCACCTCAGGGGCGGGGTCGCGCATGCGCGGGAAATGTACGGGCGGTGCTGGATGGAATTCGGTCGCTCAGACCGTTGGCGGCTGCCGACAGCGATCAAGATCTTGGTCGCCGGCGGGTTCGGCGCGGGCAAGACCACGATGGTCGGCGCCGTGTCCGAGACCAGGCCTCTTCGCACCGAGGAGGCGCTCACCCAGGTGGGCACCCACATCGACGACCTGTCAGGTGTCGAGCGCAAGCTCACCACCACCGTGGCCATGGACTTCGGCCGCATCACGATCGCCAACGACTACATGCTCTACCTGTTCGGCACCCCCGGCCAGGAGCGCTTCTTCTTCGTGTGGGACGAGCTGGCCATGGGCGCGCTGGGCGCCGTCGTGCTGGCCGACACCCGGCGGCTGGACGACTGCTTCCCGTCCGTCGACTACTTCGAGAAGCGCGAGCAGCCGTTCGTCGTGGCGCTGAACTGCTTCGACGGCGTCTCGCCGTTCACGGTCGGCGAGGTGCGCTCGGCGATCGGCCTGGAGCCGGACATCCCGATCGTGCGTTGCGACGCCCGGCGCCGCGACTCCGGCAGGGAGGTGCTCATCACCCTGGTCGAGCACGCGATGCGCAGAGGCGCCACCCCGGTCGGGACCATGTCGTGACCATGACCGGCTACCTTTGACCGATGGAGGAGATCGACCGCCGGATCGTCACGCTGCTGGCCCGCGACGGCCGCATGAGCTTCACCGACCTGGCCAGGGAGACCGGGCTCTCCGTCTCGGCGGTGCACCAGCGCGTACGCCGCCTGGAGAAACGGGGAGTGGTGCGCGGCTACGCCGCGATCATCGACCATGACGCGGTGGGGCTGCCGCTGACCGCGTTCGTGTCGATCAAGCCGATCGACCCGGCCGCGCCCGACGACGCACCCGAGCGGCTGGCCCATCTGGCCGCCATCGAGGCGTGTCACAGCGTGGCGGGCGACGAAAGTTACATCCTCAAGGTGCGGGTGGCCTCGCCGGCCGCGCTGGAGGATCTGCTCCAGCAGATCAGGGCGTCGGCGAACGTCTCCACGCGCACGACGGTCGTGCTGAGCACCCCGTACGAGCACCGCGCCCCCGACGTGGAGCCCGAGGCGGTCGGCGAGGCCGCCACCGGCCCTGACGGCGCCGCCTAGCCACCAGGCCGGACAAGCTCACCCGGTTGCGTCCCCGCGGTAGCGGGAGCGCAGCCGGGCCAGCGCGGCCTCCCCGGCGCCGAGGTGCTCCAGGCCCAGCAGCGCCGCGCCCGCGATCGGCGGCAGGTCCGCCACCACGAGCCGCGCCAGCGGCGCCCGCCGCCCGCACAGCTCCTCCACCAGCCTCGTCATCAGCGGATCCCCGGACGTCAGCAGCCCGCCGCCCAGCACCACCTCCGCCGGCGTCCCCAGCAGGCCGAGCCGGCGCAGGCACACCTCCGCCAGCACCGCCACCTCCTCCGCCTGCCGCTCCACCAGCGCCCCGGCCACCGCGTCGCCGTCGCGGGCCGCCGCCAGCACGCCGGGCGACAGCTCGTGCAGGCGTCCCTCGCCGATCCGGCCGAGGTGCAGGCCCAGCACGACCTCCTCGACCGTCGCCGCGCCGAAGTGGGCGGCCACCAGCCCGGCCAGCGCGGTCGGCGCGCCCCGGCCGTCCTCGGCGCGCACCGCGTGCCACAGCGCCTCCTCGCCCAGCCCCTCGCCGCCGCCCCAGTCGCCGCTGAGCCGCCCGAGCGCGGGGAAGCGGGCCACCGCGCCGGTGGGGGAGACGCCGACCGCGTTGATGCCCGCACCGCACACCACGGCCACCCCCCACGGCGCCGACGCGCCCGCCCGCAGCACCGCGAACGTGTCGTTGCGCACCACCACGTCGGCGCCCAGCCCACGGGCGGCGAACTCGCCGGCCAGCGCCTCCTCCTCCACGGGCAGGTCGGCGCCCGCCAGGCAGGCCGACACGTGGTCGAACCCGCCGCGCGGCACCCAGACGGGCAGCGTCGCCAGCGCCGCCGCCACCACGTCCAGGGCCGCCGCGACGCCGTCCCGCTGCGGCACGAACGCCCCCGACCGGCCGGTGCCCAGCACCTCGCCGCGCTCGGACACGACGGCCACGTCGGTCTTGCTGTTGCCGCCGTCCACGGCCAGCATCAGGCGCATCAGCCCGCCGCCCACGGCAGGTGCGCCCGCCCGGCCTCCAGCAGCAGGCCCGTCAGCTCCTCGGCCGGCTCGTCCTGGCCGATCAGCGGGTGGGCGAGCAGCGCGTCCCGCACCCGGTCCGCGCCGCCGTGCAGGGCCGCCTCCAGGGCGAGCGTCTCGTACGCCGACACGTGCGCGATCAGCCCCGCGTACAGGGGCTCCACGGGCGGCACCGGCAGCGGCGCCGCCCCGGACGCGGTGATCGAGGCCGGCACCTCGATCACCGCCTCGTCCGGCAGGAACGGCAGTGTGCCCGCGTTGCGCACGTTCACCACCTGGGCGTCGCCCCTGTCGCCGAGCAGCGAGGCGATCAGCGCCACGGCCGCCTCCGAGTAGAACGCGCCGCCCCGCTGCGCCAGCAGATCGGGCTTGGTCACCACGGACGGGTCCGCGTACAGCTCCAGCAGCCGCTCCTCCATCCGCGCCACCTCGGCCGCCCGCGTCGGCTTCGAGCGCTGCTCGCGCACCACCGCGTCGTGGGCGTAGAAGTAGCGCAGGTAGTAGGAGGGGACGGCGCCGAGCCGCCGCAGCAGCTCCGGCCGCAGGCCCAGCGTCTCGGCCAGCTCCCGGCCGTGCTCGCGCAGGAGGGCGGGCAGCACGTCGGCGCCGTCGAGGGTGACCGAGCGCTCCCACGTCAGGTGGTTGAGCCCGACGTGGCCGAGCGAGACGCGGGCGGGATCGACGCCGAGCCAGGCGGCGAAGCGGCGCTGGAGGCCGATGGCCACGTTGCACAGGCCGATGGCGCGGTGCCCGGCGTCCAGCAGCGCCCTGGTGACGATGCCGACCGGGTTGGTGAAGTCGACGATCCAGGCGCGCGGCGCGACCTCGCGTACGACAGAGGCCAGCTCCAGCACGACAGGGACCGTGCGCAGCGCCTTGGCCAGCCCGCCCGCGCCCGTCGTCTCCTGGCCCACGCAGCCGCACCGCAGCGGCAGCGTCTCGTCCACCTCGCGCGCCGCCTGCCCGCCCACCCTGAGCTGGAACAGCACCGCGCCGGCCCCCGCCGCGCCCTCCGCGAGCGAGGAGGTGGCCAGCACCCGCGCCGGATGCCCGGCGTGCGCCAGCATCCGCCGCGACACGCCCGCCACCAGCTCCAGCCGCGCCGCGTCCGGGTCGATCAGCGCCAGCTCCGTCACCGGCAGCTCATCGCGCAGCCGCGCGATCCCGTCCACCAGCTCGGGCGTGTACGTCGAGCCGCCCCCGACCACCGCCAGTCTCACCTGCGCCTCCAGCCGATCACGAGGGGATGCTCGAACCGAACACCTCGTCGCGCACGGCGGCGAGGGCGAGGTCGAGGGCGCCGGCCAGCACCGGGTTGCCCTCGACAGCGGACAGCCTGACGGGCGGCCGTGGGATGGTCAGCGCGTGCAGCTCGTGCTCGACCAGCTCGCGCAGCAGCTCCCCGCCCGGCAGCACGGCGCCGCCCGTCAGCACGATCAGCGCCGGGTCCACGACCGCGGTGATGGCGGCCAGGCCGACGGCCAGGCGGGCGGCGACGTCGCGCAGCCCCGCCCTGGCGTCCTCGGCCCTCTGGCCGGTGCCGGACGCCGCGCGCACCGCGTTGGCGACGGCGTGGCGGAAGCCGGCGCCGCGCACGCCGTACGAGCGCAGCAGCTTCAGCACCGCCTGCCCACCGGTCAGCGCCTGGTAGCCGTGGTCGGCGTAGCGGCCCGACTCGCGGGCCGTGGGCGCGCCCGGCGCGGGCATGTAGCCGACCTCGCCCGCGCCGCCCGTGGCGCCCCTGCGCACCCGGCCGTCCAGGACGATGGCCGAGCCGATGCCCGCGTCGGCCCACAGCAGCACGAAGTCGCGGTGGCCGCGCGCCACGCCGTGCGCCTGCTCGGCGACCGCGACCAGGTTGACGTTGTTCTCCACGTCCACGGGGACGCCGAGCCCGGCGCTGAGCGCGGGCACCAGGTCGGGGATGTGCCAGCCGGGCACGTCCTTGGCGGCGGCGTACCCGAGCCTGCCCGTCGCGGGGTCGATCGCGGCCTGCACGCCGATGACGACGCGGCGCAGCTCGCCGGGCGGCCCCACGCCGAGCAGGGCGGCGCGCAGCCGGTCCACCAGCTCGTCGTGGGGACGGCGCGGGGTGGGCAGCGTGTGCTCGCCCACGACCGTGCCGGTGATGTCGGCCACCCTGGCCTCGATGCGGTGCGGGGTGACGTCGAGCGCGCCGACGTAGGCCGCGTCCGGGTTGATCCGGTAGACCTCGGCGGTGCGCCCCGGCAGGCCCTCCCTGATGCCGTCCAGCACCACCAGGCCGGCCTCCTGGAGGCGGGACAGGAGCTGGGAGGCGGTGGGCTTGGACAGCCCCGTGAGCGTGCCGATCTGGGGGCGGGTGAGCGGACCCCGTTCGAGGAGGACGCGCAGCGCGGCGCGATCATTGATGGCGCGTAGCAGACTGGGTGTCCCCGGAACCGGAGCGCTCACCGCGGCCTTCCCCCATCTGTTAGTAAAGTTTCCTAACCTATATGACGGCAAAAAGGTTGCGGTCAAGGGGTGAAATCAAGACGTGACCCGGTAGGGGAAAGGGAAAGTGATGGGAGTGCCTCTACAGGCATGCTAATGTCGTCGTTTGTCGTAACAACAAGCAGAATGGCCCGGAGTGTCCCATTAACCACATTAATGGTCAGGCGGCAACTCGTCAAACGGAGCTCGCCAAGGAGCAGGCGTACGTCACCCGCCTGTACGACCGCCTCGACACGCTGCGCGAGCGCACCCAGCAGCAACTCAAGGAGGTGCTGGCCTCGGGCGCCGTCGGCACGATGCAGAACAGGTCCGAGCGCGACACCTTCGCCGAGATGTACGCCACCCGCCTCGCCCGGCTCTGGGCCGTCGAGCGCGGCCTGGTTTTCGGACGGCTCGATCACCTCGACGAGGGCCGGCTGTACATCGGCAAGCTGGGCATGACCGACGACGAGCAGCTCCGCCTGCTCATCGACTGGCGGGCGCCCGTCGCGCAGCCGTTCTACCGCGCCACCCCGGCCGCCCCGATGGGCGTCACCAGGCGCCGCCACCTGCAGACCAAGGGCCGCACCGTGGCCGGCGTGGACGACGACCTGCTCGACCTCGACTCGCTGACCGACGACGACCGCGCCACCCTCAACGGCGAGGCCGCCCTGCTGGCCGCGCTCGACGAGCGGCGCACGGGCCGCATGCGCGACATCGTCGCCACCATCCAGTCCGAGCAGGACCGCGTCATCCGCAGCGACCTCAACGGCGTGCTCGTCGTGCAGGGCGGGCCCGGCACCGGCAAGACCGTCGTCGCCCTGCACCGCGCCGCGTACCTGCTCTACACCCACCGCGAACGGCTGGAGCGCCGCGGCGTGCTCATCCTCGGGCCGAACCTCACGTTCCTGCGCTACATCGAGCAGGTGCTGCCCTCGCTCGGCGAGACCGACGTGCTGCTGTCCACCGTCGGCGAGCTGTACCCCGGCGTGACCGCCGCCGCCCGCGACAAGCCCGAGGTGGCCGCGCTCAAGGGCGACCTGCGGATGGCCGAGGTGATCGCCAAGGCCGTGCGCGACCGGCAGCGCGTCCCGCGCCAGCCCGTCGAGCTGACCATCGGCCGCATCACGCTCACCATCGACCGGAACATGCTGGAGGCCGCGAAGAACAAGGCCACCCGCTCGCGCCGCCCGCACAACCAGGCGCGCGCCGTGTTCGTCCGGTCGCTGCTCACCGCCCTGGCCAGGCAGCAGGCCCGCAAGATCGGCAAGGGGCTCATCGACGAGGACGACCTGGCCGACCTGCGCGAGGAGCTGCGCACCGAGCCGGTCGTCAAGTCCGCGCTCAACCGGCTGTGGCCGTACCTGACGCCGCAGCGGCTGCTGCTCGGCCTCTACGGCTCGCCCGAACGCCTCGGCTACGCCGCCTCCGCCCTCAGCCCGCAGGAGCGGGCGCTGCTGCGCCGCTCCGGCGGCGAGTGGACCGAGTCCGACGTGCCGCTGCTCGACGAGGCCGCCGAGCTGCTCGGCGACATCGACGAGCAGGTGCTGCGCGCCAGCGCCATGCAGGCCGAGGAGGAGCTGGCCGCCGCCAGGCAGGCCGAGGAGAGCCAGCGCGAGTCCGAGCTGGCCTACGCCCGCGAGGTGCTGGAGCTGACGGGGCTGTCCGACGTCATGGAGGCCGAACGGCTCGCCGAGCGGCAGCGCGGCGACGGCCCCTACCTCACCACCGCCGAACGCGCCGCCGCCGACCGCACCTGGGCCTACGGGCACGTGATCGTGGACGAGGCGCAGGAGCTGTCGCCGATGGCCTGGCGGGCCGTCATGCGGCGATGCCCCACCCGGTCCATGACGATCGTCGGCGACATCGCCCAGACCGGCTCGGCTGCCGGGGCCCGCTCGTGGCAGGAGGTGCTCGACCCGTACGTGGCCGGGCGCTGGCGCCAGGAGCGGCTCACCGTCAACTACCGCACCCCGGTGGAGCTGATGGCGGTCGCCGCCCGGGTCCTGGCCACCATCGACCCCGGCCTGGAGGCGCCCGCCTCCGTCCGCGAGGCCGGCGCGCGCCCGTGGGCGGCGCCGCTGTCGGCCCTGCCCGAGCTGGCCAAGGAGGAGGCGGGCGAAGGCGGCAAGGTCGCCGTCGTGGTGCCCGACTCGCTGCTGTCCGAGCTCGGTACGCGGCTCACCGCGAACGTCCCCGGCACCGTCGTCGTCGCGCCCGGCGCCGGCCGCGCCCGCGGGGCGGAGGCACTGGACGCGCCCGTCGCGGTCATGGGCGTGACCGACGCCAAGGGCCTCGAGTTCGACTCCGTCATCGTCGCCGAGCCTGACCTCATCGCCGCTCAGTCGCCACGAGGGCCCAGCGACCTGTATGTTGCTCTCACGCGTGCGACGCAGCGGCTCGGGGTCGTCCACGAGCGGCCGCTCTCGCAGGCGTTGCGGGGCTTGCCGAGCCGTGCTCCGGCGCCCGCAAATGGGCTTTGACCGGCTTTGCGACCACCGGCCGTACATGTCCCACCTGCGGAAACTTGATGTTCCCGCTGATCGGGACACGGTTGACATCTGAGGTGGAGTCGGTAGTTTGCTGCGCAGTCCAGCACGGGACTTGGCCGGTTGGCCGTCTCTGACATCGTCGGATCCTGCGTCCGTGACGGAGCGTGACTTCGTCCACACAGCCAGGTGCAGGGCCGTCGGTCCGTCGAGTCGGGGCACCCCAACCGGGCGGGGGGTTGGACCCGGGACGGGTCCGGGAGCCCAGTAGACAACGGAATTCCGAGCTCGCCGCCGACGAGACGGGTCCGGTCCGAAGGGTTTTCCGGGCCCTCTTCCCGCTCCCGTGCCATCGGACCGCCATCGCGCCGGGTGGTCCCGTTCAGCCGCGGGATCACCCTGCCGCCCCGCAAATTCGGGGCGGTGTTTCGATCTTCCCCGCGCCTCGCCGGTCCGAGCGCGGTCCGGGGGCGGTAGCGTTTTCGCCAGCAAGCCGTTTGTGAGGTGGCGAGGAGTACCCCGGAGTGGTTCAGGACAGAACGGGCCTACCGGCGGCCGGGGGCGATCCCGGGCGCGCGGATGCGCCGGCGTCGCCTGGTGACGGTGCGCCGCTCGCGCCTGAGGCCGCGACTGGCGCCACGGACGAGGGCGAGCGCGAGGCTGCCGCCGTGACGGAGCCTGCCGCCGTGACAGAGCCCGAGCCTGGGGCCGCGTCTGCCGCCGTGAGCGAGCCTGGGCCCGAAGCCGGGCAGGTGGCCGGGCGAGGTGCGGCGGTCGCCGGGCCGGAGCCCCGGTGGAGGCTGCTGGGCAGGGTCGGGGCGGCCGTCGTCGGCGGGGTGGCGCTGTTCGCCGCGTTCCCGCCCCTGAGCTGGTGGCTGTGCGCCCCCCTGGGCATCGCCCTGATCGTGGTCTCGATCCACGGCGTCAGGCCGAGGAGGGCCGCCTGGATCGGCTACCTGGCCGCCGTGGCGTTCCTGCTGCCGGCGCTGGCCTGGGTGCGCAGCATCGGCGACGACGTCTGGTTCATGCTGGTCGGCGTCGAGAGCCTGTTCTACGCCGCGCTGGCCGCCCTGGCCGCGCTGGTGTTCAGGCTGCCCGCCTGGCCGCTGTGGTTCGGCGGGTTGTGGGTGCTCATGGAGTGGGCCCGCAGCCTGGTGCCGATCGGCGGGTTCCCGTGGGCGCGGGCCGCCTTCAGCCAGGGTGAGTCGCTGTTCACCCCGTACGCCGCGCTGGGCGGCGTCCCGCTGGTGTCGTTCGCCGTCGCCCTGTGCGCCGCGCTGCTGGCCCAAGCGGCCCTCGGCAGACGCAAGGGAACAGCAAGCACCGGGCCCGGCCGTGACGTGCTCGTACGGCACGCCGCCCCCCTGGCCCTGGCTCTGGTCGTGCCGCTGCTGGGCCTGGCCGTGCCCAGGCCGGGCGACGAGGGCCGTACCGTCAACGTCGGCATCGTCCAGGGCAACGTCCCCGGCGAGGGCATGTACGCCCTCGGCGACGAGCCCGCAGTCGTGCTCCGCAACCACGCCAACGAGACCAAGCGCCTGGCCCAGGCCGTACGCGACGGCAAGCTCCCCAAGCCCGACCTGGTCGTCCTGCCGGAGAACTCCACCGACATCGACCCCTACCGCGACGAGTACGCCCGCCAGATCATCCAGGACTCCGTGCGGGACGTCGGCGTGCCCACCCTGGTGGGAGCCGTGGTGGCGATCGGCGACGAGCACCGCGCCACCCGCAGCCTCGTCTGGGACCCGGTGACAGGGCCCGGCGCCTACTACGACAAGCAGCGGCTGGTGCCGTTCGGGGAGTACACCCCGTTCGAGGACCTGGTGCTGGCGCTGTGGGAGCGGGCCAGCCTGGTCGGCAGGCAGTCGGTGCCCGGCGACGAGCCGGGCGACCTGAAGCTGGGGCCGGTCACGATCGGCGCGGTCAACTGCTACGAGGTCGCCTACGACGATACGGTGCGCGAGACGGTGCGCGCCGGTGGCACCCCGATCGTCGTGCAGACCAACAACGCCTCCTACGCCCTGTCCAACCTGCCGCCGCAGCAGCTCGCCATGTCCCAGTTGCGGGCCGTCGAGCACAACAGAGCCGTTGTGACCGCCGCGACCACCGGGATCTCGGCATATGTCACACCTGACGGTAAGGTCTCCTGGCAGACCCGCGAGCGTGTCGCCGACATGAACGTGGTCGCGGTGCCCGTCCGCACGAAGGAAACGCTTGCCACCAAGGTGGGCGCGCTTCCCGAATGGGCATTGATGTTGATGGGAGCCGCGGCGGCCGCAGTCGCCGCGTGGCGTGGCAGGCGGCGAGGCGATCGATGAGCGATCGGATGAGGAACGACGGATGATGGAGACTCTCGGCAGGGTGCTCGTCGTCGTACCGACCTACAACGAGCGCGACAACCTGCCGGCGATCGTCGAGCGGTTGCGAACCTCCGTCCCTGACGCCCACGTCCTGGTGGCCGACGACAACAGCCCCGACGGCACCGGGGAGGTCGCCGACGGTCTCGCCGCCGACGACGACCACGTGCACGTCCTGCACAGGCCTGGAAAGCAGGGGCTCGGCGCGGCCTACATCGCCGGGTTCCGCTGGGGCCTGGAGGAGGGGTACGACGTCCTGGTCGAGATGGACGCCGACGGCTCCCACCAGCCCGAGGAGCTGCCGAAGCTGCTGGCGGCGCTGGCCGACGGCGCCGACCTGGCCATCGGCTCGCGCTACGTGCAGGGCGGCAAGGTCGTCAACTGGCCGCAGCGGCGCGAGCTGCTGTCGAAGGGCGCCAACATCTACACCCGCGTCATGCTCGGCCTCCCGGTCCGCGACGCGACCGCCGGTTTCCGCGCCTACCGGGCCGCCACGCTGGAGAAGGTCGGCCTGTCCGGGGTGGAGTCGCAGGGCTACTGCTTCCAGGTCGATCTGACGCTGCGCACGTCCAGGCACGGGCTGCGGGTGGTGGAGGTGCCGATCACGTTCGTGGAGCGTACGGTCGGCAAGAGCAAGATGAGCGGCAAGGTCATGTCCGAGGCGCTGTGGCGGATCGGCATGTGGGGCGTGACCGGGCTGCCCAAGCGGCTCAAGGGCCCCGCCCGCGACTAGGGGGCTCCTCCGGGACATCCCTGATTCGGCGCCCGTCATGGAACGCCCGGCGGCCCCCCAGCGTTGTTCCTGCTGTAACGCGCGTGTGCGAATCGAGGAAACGATGCGGCTCCTGCTCTTCCTGGCCTTCCTGGTCGTGCCCGTCCTGGAGATCTGGCTGCTCATCCAGGTCGGGTCGGTGATCGGCGGGCCCGCGACCGTCGCCCTGCTCATCGCCGACAGCCTCCTGGGCGCCTGGCTGGTGCGCCGTGAGGGCCGCCGCGCCTGGAAGGCGCTGCGGACGGCGCTGGAGTCGGGCCGCATGCCCGACAAGGAGCTGGCCGACGGCGGCATCATCCTGGTGGGCGGCACGCTGCTGCTGACGCCCGGCTTTTTCACGGACGTGTTCGGCTTCCTGTGCCTGATCCCGTTCACCCGGCCGATGATGCGGCGGCTGGGCTCGTGGTTCTTCGAGCGCCGGATCAAGAAGCTGGCCGCCTCCTCGCCGTACGCGAACCTGTTCCCGCCGTCCTCCGGCTTCCCCGGCGCCGGGACGGGCGCGCCGCAGGGTGGCGGCGGCCGGGTGGTGCACGGCGAGGTCATCCGCGAGGACCGCGACTCCTGAGCCGGCCACGTATGGGCCCGGTGTTCACGGGCATGCGTCTCCCATCCGACTACCCCGGGGAGGACGCATGCCGTACGCGGACAGGATCGCCGAGCCGTGGGGGGAGCGCACACCGTACGGACCGGGCGAACCCTGGCCCGTACGCGTGGACGCCTTCCTGGAGCCCGGCCTGAGCGAGCGGGACGTGGACCGCTGGGTGCAGAGCGCGAGCCTGCTGCACAGCAACGGCGACGGCATGGACATCGCGGTCAAGGACGGCCGCATCGCCGGGGTGCGGGGCCGCGCGGACGACCGCGTGAACCACGGCCGGCTGGGCCCCAAGGACCTGTACGGCTGGCAGGCCGCCAACGCGCCCGACCGGCTGCGCCGCCCCCTCGTCCGCGAGCACGGCCGCCTGGTGGAGGCGAGCTGGGACACCGCGATGCGGCGCGTCACCGGCGCCGCCCGGCGGCTGCTGGACGAGCAGGGCCCAGCGCGCTCGGCTTCTACACCACCGGCCAGCTCTTCCTGGAGGAGTACTACACCCTCGCCCTGATCGCGCACGGCGGCCTCGGCACCAACCACGTGGACGGCAACACCCGCCTGTGCACGGCGACGGCCGCCGCGGCGCTGAAGGAGTCGTTCGGCTGCGACGGGCAGCCCGGCTCCTACACCGACGTGGACCACGCCGACGTCATCGCCCTGTACGGCCACAACGTGGCCGAGACGCAGACCGTGTTGTGGAGCCGGATCCTCGACCGGCTCGCCGGACCGAACCCGCCCGCGCTGATCTGCGTGGACCCCCGCGAGACCGAGGTGGCCCGCGCCGCCGCCGTCCACCTGGCCAACCGGCCGGGCACCAACCTGGCCCTGATGAACGGCCTGCTCCACGAGATCATCGAGAACGGCTGGATCGACGAGCGCTACCTCGGCGAGCACACCGTCGGCTTCGAGGAGCTGCGCAAGCGGGTGCACGACTTCCCCGCCGAGGAGGCCGCCAGGATCTGCGACGTGCCCGTGGCGGACCTGCGCGAGGCCGCCCGCCTCATCGGCACCGCCGGGCGGCTGCTGTCCACCGTGCTGCAGGGCTTCTACCAGTCGCACCAGGCCACCGCCGCCGCCGTCCAGGTCAACAACGTGCACCTGGTACGCGGCATGCTCGGCCGCCCCGGCTGCGGCGTCCTGCAGATGAACGGCCAGCCCACCGCGCAGAACACCCGCGAGTGCGGCGCCGACGGCGACCTGCCCGGCTTCCGCAACTGGTCGAACGACGCGCACGTACGCGACCTGGCCCGGGTGTGGAACGTCGAGCCCCTCGACATCCCGCACTACTCGCCGCCCACGCACGCGATGCAGATGTTCCGCTACGCCGAGGAGGGGTCGATCCGGTTCCTGTACGTGATCGGCACCAACCCCGCCGTGTCGCTGCCCGAGCTGTCCCGCGTCAGGTCGATCCTGGCGCGGGAGGGCCTGTTCCTCGTCGTTCAGGACGTCTTCCTCAGCGAGACCGCCCAGCTCGCCGACGTGGTGCTCCCGGCGGCCACGTGGGGCGAGAAGACCGGCACGTTCACCAACGCCGACCGCACCGTCCACCTGTCGGACAAGGCGGTGGAGCCGCCCGGCGAGGCCCGCCCGGACCTCGACATCTTCCTCGACTTCGCGCGCCGCATGGAGCTGACCGACCAGGACGGGGCGCCGCTGGTGAAGTGGAGCGACGCGGAGGGCGCGTTCGAGGGCTGGAAGGAGTGCTCGCGCGGCCGGCCGTGCGACTACACCGGCCTGTCGTACGAGCGGCTGCGCGGCTCCGGCGGCATCCAGTGGCCCTGCGACGACGCCCGTCCCGGCGGCACCGAGCGGCTCTACGCGGACGGCCGCTTCCTCAGCGCGCCCGACCTGTGCGAGGACTACGGGCGCGACCTGGTCACCGGGGCGCCGCTGTCGCAGACCGAGTACCGGGCGCTCAACCCGGACGGCAAGGCCGTCATCAAGGCCGCCGAGTACGTCCCGCCGCACGAGGAGCCCGGCGGTGAGTTCCCCTTCTGGCTCATCACCGGCCGGACCGTCTACCACTTCCACACCAGGACGAAGACCGCCCGGGCGCCCCAGCTCCAGGAGGCGGCGCCCGAGGTGTGGGCCGAGATGTCGCCGGGGGACTCGGGGGCGCTCGGGCTCGCGGAGGGGGATCTGGTGGAGATCGCGACCCCTCGGGGGCGGGTGCGGGCCCGGGTGCGGGTGACCGGCATGCGGGACGGGGTGGTCTTCCTGCCGTTCCACTACGGCTACTGGGACGCGTCCGGCGGGCGTGAGCCTGGTGACGGGGCTGCCACGGCGGCGAACGAGCTGACGATCACGGACTGGGATCCGGCGTCCAAGCAGCCGATCTTCAAGACGGCGGCGGCGCGGGTCACCCTGGTGGAGCGCGGTGACCGGCCGTCCGCCGCCCCGACGACCGCCGCCGCCCGGCCGGTCGCGCAGGGAGTGCCGGCCACGACGGGCGGTACGGCGGCCCGCTCCACCACGTCACTCGGCTCCGCGTCCAGCCCCGCGTCCGGTCGCGCGTCCGGCTCTGCGTCCGGCCTCGCGTCTGGCTCCGCGTCCGGTCCTGCGTCCGGTCCTGCGTCCGGTCCTGCGGTCGGAGGGGGCGTGCGATGAAGTTCGATCTGGTCCTGCGGGAGCTGCACCGGTCGGAGGGCGAGCTGGCCGAGGTCCTGCTGCGTCTGTCCGACCGGCACAAGGCCGACCACGAGACCTACCACGTCGCCCGTGACCTGGCCGGCTGGTGCCACGACCATCTGCGCGACCTGGCGGAAGCGGCCCGCGACCACGGCCTCGACCTCGACCCGGAGCCGCCCGCCGACCCCGGCGCGGTGGAGGAGGACCTGGAGCGGGCGGGCGCCTGGCTCGGCCCCGACCCGGGCCCTGGGCTGGTGCTGCTGGCCGACCTCCGGCACCTCTACCGGGTCGCGTCGGGCGTCTCCCTCGACTGGGAGCTGCTCGCCCAGGCGGCCCAGGGCGCCAGGCGGGCCGACCTGCTGGAGCTCGCCGAACGCTGCCACCCGCAGACGCTGCGGCAGCTCCGCTGGGCCAACGCCCGGCTGAAGGAGTCGGCCACCCAGCCGCTGGTCAGCTAGCGTCCAGAAAACGTCCGCACAATGAAGAACCCCCGGGCCATGGCCCGGGGGTCTCACCGTGAGAGGAGGCTAAGCGCTCTTACGACGCTGGGCCCGCAAAACCGCGAGCCGCTCGTTGAGCACCTCCTCAAGGTCTTCGATGGACCGCCGCTCCAGAAGCATGTCCCAATGTGTCCGTGGGGGCTTGGTCTTCTTGGACTCCGGCTGCTCGCCGTCCACCCGCACTGCGGTCGCGCCGCACATGCGGCACTCCCAAGTCGCGGGGATCTCAGCCTCGGCAGCAAGCGGAACCTCGAAGCGATGGCCCTTAGGACAGGTGTAGGACACCTCCTGGCGCGGGGCCAGATCCGTGTTACGGTCGTTCTCGTAGCTGGTTGCCCCGAGCCGGGTGCCACGAAGCGCGCGCTCGCCCATGATTAAATGCCTCCTACAGGGCCCCCTTGCGTGGGGGGTCTGTCTCCCACGGTGTCTAACGCTTGGTACCGTGATGGGATTCCCACCCTCGGGGTGATCCAATCGCGCTTGAGGCCTCAGTTCTTCACATGATCGGCGATCAGGCCCCCGTACTGCGACGATGCGCGGTTTTGGGCACGGGCGCGTATGTGGTGGGCCAAATTTCCTTTCACGCCGTCTCTCAGGGCGGGCCCACGGCGACTCTCAGGCCGTGACGGGGACGCGGGCGGGCTGGAACAGCTCGACGAGGTTGCCCGCCGGGTCCGTGAGCAGGATCTGACGGCCGCCCGGCCCCGAGATCGCGTCGCCGAGGAAGGACAGCCCGGCGCCGCGCAGGCGGTCGATCTCGGCGTCCAGGTCGTCCACGATGAGGTGGATGCGGTTGCGGCCCGCGCTGGTCCCGGCGGGCGTCGCGCGGGCGCCGGAGCTGGTGGGGCCCGACAGGAGCAGGCGCAGCGGCCCGCGTACGACGTCGGCGAAGGCGGGCGCGGCGTCCATACGTACGGTGAAGCCCAGGTGGGTGGTGTAGAAGGCGACGGCGGCGGCCACGTCGTCGACGAGGTAACGCACGCCTGCGTACTGGTCGGATGCGGTCATGGCGGGGCCTCCTGTGAGGTCAGGACGGGCAGCAGGTAGTGGATGCGGCTGTCGATCTCCTCAGCGGTGCGGACCAGGCCGGCGGCGTCCGCCGAAGCCGGGTCGGGGATGCTCCAGTGGAGCCGGAGGGGGCGGCCGGGGAAGTCGGGGAAGACCTCGCGGACCTTGTCGCACAGGCTGATCACGTAGTCGAAGCGGTGGCCGGACACGGTGTCGAGGTGTCTGGGGCGCCGGTCGCGCACGTCGAGGCCGAAGTGCTCGCGCAGGACGGTCACGGCGCCGGGGTGCAGCCGGTCGCGGGGATGGCTGCCCGCGCTGGCCGTCTCGACGTGGCCGCCGGCGCGGTGGCGCAGCAGGGCCTCGGCGATGGGGGAGCGGGCGCTGTTCCCCGTACAGGCGAACAGGACGCGCGCCCGGCGCGCGGGCGCCTGGGGAAGCGCGGGCCGCCCGGGCGCGGGGTGCGGGGACGCGAGCTGCCCGGGCGCGACCTGTGGGGACGCGAGCTGCCCGGGCGCGGGCTGCGAGGACACGGGCTGCGACCACACGGGCTGCCCGGGCGCGGGCTCTGGGGACGCAAGGTGCGAGGACGCCGGGTGGGGAGACGTGGAGAGCGGGATCGCCTGGGGTGGGGGAGTGGGTGAGGTGAGGCGCAGGGCGGGGTGCAGGGCGGCGCCGGTGGTGGCCAGGGCGTGCGCGCAGCGTTCCAGGTCGAGGTGGTAGTAGGTGTCGCGGGCGTCGAACGTGCTGCGCCTGGACGTGACCAGCCCGCCGTCGCGCAGCAGCCGCAGGTGGTAGGAGACGAGGTTCTGCGGCTCGCCGGCCAGCTCCACCAGCTCGCGGACGCGGTAGTCGCTCATGGCCAGCTCGCTCAGCAGCCGCCACCGCAGCGGGTGGGCGGCCAGCCGGAGGAACGCCGGGGTGGTCGCGAGCGAACTCACCATGCCCCGATAATACATCAAACCCATTTGATGTATCTCAGGAGCCTCCCGGGGCCACCAGCCCCGATTCGTAGGCCGCGATGACGAGCTGGGCGCGGTCCCGGGCGTGCAGCTTGGTCATCGCCCGGTTGACGTGGGTCTTCGCGGTCAGCGGGCTGATCACCATGTGGTCGGCGATCTCGTCGTTGGACAGGCCGCGAGCGACCAGCGCCACCGCCTCGCGCTCCCGGTTGGTCAGCTCCTCCAAGCCCCTGCCGGTGCCGGTGCCCGGCGGCTGGGAGACGTACCTGTCGATGAGCTTGCGGGTGATGGACGGGGCGAGCAGCGCGTCGCCGCGGGCGGCCACCCGGACGGCGTGCAGCAGGTCCTCGGGGACGATGTCCTTGACCAGGAACCCGGCCGCGCCGGCCCGCAGCGCCTCGAAGACGTACTCGTCGAAGCCGTAGTTGGTCAGGATGACGACGCGCACGCCGGACAGGGCCGGGTCGGCGGCGATGCGGCGGGTGGCCTCGATGCCGTCCACCACCGGCATCTGGACGTCGATCAGCGCGATGTCGGGCAGGTGCAGCCTGGCCAGGGCCAGCCCCTCCAGGCCGTCGCCCGCCTCGGCCACCACCTCGATGTCGTCCTCCAGGTCGAGCAGCGCACGGAACCCGCTACGCAGCAGCGGCTGGTCGTCCACCAGCAGGACACGGATCACGACTGGCCGTCCACTCGCAGGGCGCGGCTCATGACTTGGTCGTCCACTCGCAGGGCGCGGCCTATGACTTGGTCGTCCACCGGCAGGGCGCGGTTCATGACGCACCGCCGACCGGCAGTTCGGCCTGGACGGTGAAGCCGCCCTCGTCGCGCGGCTCCGCGCGTAGCCGGCCGCCGAGGGCGGTGACCCGTTCGCGCATCCCGGTCAGCCCGACGCCCGGCACCGGGGCGGCGTCCGGGCTCGCCTTGCCGTCGTCGTCCACACGAATGGCCAGGACGCCCGGACGGCAGTCGATCCGCACCGACACGGACGCGGCGGCGGCGTGCCTGGCGACGTTCGTGAGCGACTCCTGGACGATCCGGTACACGGTCCTGCTCACCGCGGCGGGCACCGAGTCCCGCTGCCCCTCGATGGTCAGCGTCGCGTCCAGGCCGGTCGCGCGGGCGCGTTCCACCAGCTCGGCCACGTGGTCGAGGCCGCGCGGCGGGCTCGTGTCGTCCTCGCGCAGCGCCTCCAGGGTCGCGCGCAGCTCCCGCGTCGCCTCGCGCCCTGCCTGCTGGATGGCCAGCAGCGCCTCAGGGACCTGCTCGCCGCGCCTGCGCGCCACGTGCACGGCCACCTCGGCCTGCACCTTGATGATCGAGATCTGGTGGGTGAGCGAGTCGTGCAGCTCGCGCGCGATGCGCAGCCGCTCCTCGTCGGCGCGGCGCCGCGCGGTCTCCTCGCGCGTGCGCTCGGCCTCCTCCGCCCGCCGCTCGGCCTGCCGCAGCGCCTCGCCCGCCGCGCCGGCCGCCACCAGCCAGGCCAGCTCCAGCGCGCCCCTGGCCTGGGCGAACGCCTCTCCCGTGTCGTGCAGGCCCGACGCCATGGCCGCCAGGGGCAGCGCGGCCAGCACGGCCACGCTCGCCACCACGGTGGCCACGCGATGTCCTGCCCGTACGGCGGCGTAGACGGCGAACAGGTACGCGACCGCGGGCACGTCGAACCCCGCCGCCTGGTAACCGACCGCGCACAGCCCCGTGACGGCCAGCACGACGATCGGGAGCCGCCGCCGGGCGGCGAGCGCCAGCCCGCCGGCCGCCAGCAGCACGGGGCCGAGCAGGCCGGAGCCCGTCGTGGCGGCCCCTTCTGACAGGCCGGTGACCAGCAGCGCCGCCGCCACGCAGACGGCGATCGCCCAGTCGATGACATCGGCCCGCGCCAGGGACCGTCCCGCACTCATGCGCGCACCCTAGCCGGATGCGGAGGTTGGCGACTCCTGCGGGGGGACGATCGGCCCGCTACCGCGGGCGCGGTATTCGGGCTGTTCCTGCGGCGGGCGTGGTAGCGGGCTGCCGCGTGTGCGGCAGGGCGAAATGTCGGCCTGTGCTGGACGACGTGCGGGCGGGGTGGCGGACATCATCGGGGTCACGTCCAGTCGGAGAACAAGGGAGCAGCGCATGTCGGTCCTGTTCGTGCTCGATGCGGCGGTCGCCGGTGTCCACGCCCCTGCGGGTGCCTACGACCTCACCTCCGGGCGGCTGTGGTCCCTGGTGGCGGCGCTGGTCGGGGTGGCCGGCGTGGTGGCCGGCGCGCTGGCCCTGGTTCGCGCCTCGCGTCGTCCCTGGCGGACGGGCGCGGTCGCGGCGCTGGTGGCGGGGCTGGCCGGTGCGGTGGGCGGTGGCCTGGTGGTGGTCGCGGCCGAGGGCGGGCCCGGCACCGGTTACGGCATCGTCGGGGGGTACATCGCGCTGGTGGTGGGGGTGGCCGCGATGGCGCTCGGCTGGCTCGCCCTCGCCCGTCTCCGCCGCGTCGGCGCGGGGGAGACGGCCGCCCGCAGGTGATCGGGCGGCCGACGCGACGCATCGCGGGCCACGCGGCCGTCGCGGAGCGCGAGGGGGCCGGGCGGCGGTTACGAGGAGTCGCGGAGCGCGAGGGGGCCGGGCGGCGGTCACGAGGAGTCGCGGAGCGCGAGGGGGCCGGGCGGCGGTTACGAGGAGTCGCGGAGCGCGAGGGGGCCGGGCGGCGGTCACGAGGAGTCGCGGATCACCAGGGTGGGGTCGAAGATGATCGAGGTGGGCCGGTGGCCGGGCTGCTCGATGTGCTCCAGCAGCAGCCGGGCCATCTCGGCCGCCATGTCCTCCACGGGATGCCGCACGGTCGTGAGCGGCGGCCGGCACGCGGTGGCCGCGCTGCTGTCGTCGAAGCCCACCACGGCCACGTCCCCGGGCACCGCGCGGCCGTGGTGCCGCAGCACGAGCAGGGCGCCCTGCGCCATCAGGTCGTTGGCCACGAAGACGCCGTCGAGGCCGGGGTGCTCGGCGAGCAGGCGTTCCATGGCCTGCTCACCGCTGTGGTAGGTGAAGCCGCCCTCGGCGCACGGCACGAACGGGTGGCCGTGCGCGGCCATGGCGTCGCGGAAGCCGGCCAGGCGGGCCTGGCTGGCGGGCACGTCCAGGGGGCCGGAGATCGTCACGACGTGCTTGCTGCCACGGGCGACGAGGTGGTCGGCGGCGAGCTTGGCGCCGGCCCGGTGGTCGACGTCCACGTAGCTGATGGGCACGGGGTCGGCGGGCCTGGCGAAGAGCACGGCGGGGAGTTTCGCCTCGGCGAGGAGCCGGGGCAGCGGGTCCTCGGCGTGGGTGGAGACCAGGACGGCCCCGTCGGCGTCGCCCTGCCGCAGCGCGGTGAGCACCTGGGCGCGGGTCTCCGGGGTCTCGGCGAACATGAGGACGGGGTGGAGGCCGCGCGGGCGCAGGAAGCCGACGATGCCGCCGACGACCCGGCCGAAGAACGGATCGGTGAACACCTGGACGGGAAAGAAACCGCTCCCGCCGCCTCCCCCTAAGGCCCCGGCGCCCTCGTCGCCCGCGCCGGAGACGACCAGGGCGACGCTGCCGGTGCGGCGGGTGACGAGCGAGCGGGCGGCGCGGTTGGGCACGTACCCGGTGGCGGTGATGGCCTGCCGGACCGCCTCCTGGATGGCGGAGTCGACGTTGCGGACGCCGTTGACGACCCGGGAGACGGTGGCCCTGGACACCCCCGCCGCCCTGGCGACGTCCTCCAGGGTGGGGGACGGCGGCGGGGGATCTTGCCTCATGGCGTCTTTATAGCACACCGGCTGGAGAGCGCTCTCCGATCAGGGACGGGGAAGCTGGAAGTCCGGTGTGAGCGCGGCGCCGCGATGCGGTTTGTACAGGTCGTAGCCGCGCGGATCGCACTGGAGCCCGCCGTTGATGCAGTGGGTCACCAGCGCGTCCAGGACGGCGGGGTCGTCCCAGGCGTTGAAGAAGTCGTAGTGCCAGGAGTAGCCCCGGCCGCTGGACAGCCGCGCCTGTGACAGGTCGCCGTCCGCCGGGAAGGCGATCTTGAACTCCAGCATCGGCACCGCCACCGGGTGACTCGCCGGGCAGTAGCCGCCATTCGGGTAGGACATGTGGCTCTTGTGGTCGGCGCTGTCGAGGCGCACGCCGTCCCAGCAGCTCGGCGCCTGATAGCGGACGTTGACCTGGGAGCCCGCCACGCACGAGGCCGGGATGTCCCAGCTCCTGGACAGATCGCCGCACTCGAAGCCCTCGACGGCGCCGGGGGAGTCGCGGAACTGCTCCAGCGTCGCGTTCGGGCTGCCCACGACGAAGCGCAGGCCCTGCGGGAACGGCTGCACCCGCCAGTACTCCAGGATGCCCGACTTGTAGTAGACGACCTGGTTGCCGGTCGGCTCGACGAGCCGGTCACCCTTGTAGAAGCTCGGGAACCAGTAGGCGGACCTGTCGTGCGGGTTGGTGCACGAGGTGCCGCCGGCCAGGAGCGAGGCGGTGGTGCTGTGCGCGTTCGTGGTCCGGTTGCCGATGAAGGTGTGCAGGTGGGAGGCGCCAGGCAGGCCCGGGTAGACGATCGGGTCATCGGGCCGGTTCGCCGTCACCGAGCAGTTGGCCTGGAACTCGTGGTGCGTCACCTCGTCGGTGAAGGTCGGCCGGGGGCGCGGGGTGGTGGTGGAGCCGCCGGTGCCGTAGACCTGGAACTCCCACAGCGAGTAGCCGTAGCCGGTGGCGCGGGCGGTGCCGTACATGCGGACGTAGCGGCCGGTGCCGCGCACGTCGAGGCTCTGGACGCCGCCGGCGCCGGTGGTGGTGGAGTAGACGTCGGTCCAGGTGGCCGCGTCGGCCGAGGTCTGGATCTTGAACGCTCTGCCGTACGCGGCCTCCCATTCGAGCACGACGCGGGAGATGGTCGCGGAGGCGCCGAGGTCGACCTGCAGCCACTGCGGGTCGGCGGCGGCGCTGGACCAGCGGGTGGTGCGGGTGCCGTCGAAGGCGGCGCCCGCGCTGTGGCCGCCGCCCTCGGTGGACGAGGCCGTCGCGGGCCGGCCCTCGGAGATCAGCGCGTCGGCGGCGAACGCGGGTGAGACGGCGGCGACGCAGGCCGCCAGTACGGCGGCCAGCGCGATGACGACCGGCCACAGGGGTCTTCTGGACGGGTGCATGAGGGACCTCTCCTTCGCGGGGGGACAGTCGGAGAGCGCTCTCCGAGGTTGACCCGTCCGCCGAGCGCCTGTCAAGAGCACGGGGCGATTCTGTTTCGCGCGCATGAGCACCGCGTTTCGGGCCGGTGAGGAGATGGGTCTTGACGCGGCCAGGCGACCGGAGGACTCTCAGGTGTCGGAGAGCGCTCTCCCTGTTCGTTCCGGTATCTAGGAGAGGTCGTGCATCCAACTCGCAGCTCAGGCAGGCTCAGGCGAAGCGCGGTCGCGGTCGCCGTCGCGCTGGCGGGCCTGGTCCTGTCCGGTCTGACGCCCGCCGCCCCCGCCCGGGCGGCGGACGTCCTGCTCTCGCAGGGCAGGCCCGCGACGGCCTCCTCGTCCGAGGGGGCCGCGTGGAGCGCCGCCGCGGCCGTGGACGGCGACCGCACCGGCACCCGCTGGTCCAGCTCGTTCAGCGACCCCCAATGGCTCCAGGTCGACCTCGGCGCCCCCGCCGCCGTCACCCGCGTCGTGCTCGACTGGGAGGCCGCGTACGCCAGATCCTTCAGGATCCAGACCTCCAACGACGCGGCCACCTGGACCGACGCCTACGCCACCACCACCGGCACCGGCGGCACCCAGACCGTCGACCTCACCGCGACCGCCCGGTACGTCCGCATGTACGGCACCGCCCGCGCCACCGGCTACGGCTACTCCCTGTGGGAGCGTCCGACGACTTCACCGGCCCGGCAGGCGCCTCCCCGTCGTCCGCGAACTGGATCCCGCGCACCGGCACCTCCTACCCCGGCGGCCCGGCGAACTGGGGCACCGGCGAGGTCGAGACCATGACCGCGGCCACCGCGAACCTCTCCCTGGACGGCGAGGGCCACCTCACCATCAAGGCGATCAAGGACGGCGCGGGCAACTGGACGTCCGCCCGCGTCGAGACCCAGCGCGCCGACTTCGAGCCGAGACCCGGCGAGTTGCTGCGCTTCAGCGCCAGGCTCAAGCAGCCCGGCGTTGCCAACCCCCTCGGCTATTGGCCGGGCTTCCGCGCCACCGGCGCCGCCTACCGCGGCGACCACACCAACTGGCCGGGCGTCGGCGAGAGCGACATCATGACCGCCGTCAACGGCCGCGACCAGTACTCCGCCACCCTGCACTGCGGCACCGCCCCCGGCGGCGTGTGCAACGAGTACGACGGGCGAAGCAGCGGCCTGGCCACCTGCGCCGGCTGCCAGAGCGGCTACCACGAGTACACCCAGATCATCGACCGCACCAGGACCGACGAGGAGATCCGCTTCTACCTCGACGGCAGGCAGACCTGGGTGGTGCGCGAGAGCCAGGTCGGCGTCGCCGCCTGGCAGGCCGCCGTGCACCACGGCTTCTACCTCCGCCTCGACCTGGCCATCGGCGGCTCCCTGCCGAACGCCGTCGCCGGGCTCACCACCCCCGTCGCCGGCACCACGTCGGGCGGCGCGCTGAGTGTGGACTGGGTCAGGGTCTCCCGGCAGGCGGGCGCCGTCCCGGCCGCCATGACCGACCCGCCCGTCCCGGCCGGGCCGAGCGTCGTGCGGGTGGCGGGCACGCAGGGCAACTGGCGGCTGGCGGTCAACGGCGCGCCGTTCGAGGTCAAGGGTCTGACGTACGGGCCGCCGCAGGCCGCGGCCGACGGGTACCTGCGCGACCTGGCGGCCATGGGCGTCAACACCATCCGGATCTGGGGCGTGGACGACACCCACACGCCGGCGCTGCTCGACACCGCCGCCAGGCACGGGATCAAGGTCATCGTGGGCCACTGGCTCAACCAGGGCGCCGACTACGTGAACGACAGCGCGTACAAGACCAGCGTGAAGAACGAGATCGTGGCCCGCGTGAATGCGCTGAAGAACCGGCAGGGCGTGCTCATGTGGGATATCGGCAATGAGGTCATCCTCACCATGCAGGACCACGGGCTGCCCGCCGAGGTGGTGGAGCAGCGGCGGGTGGCGTACGCCAAGTTCGTCGACGAGGTGGCGCGGGCGGTGCACGCCGCCGACCCGAACCACCCGGTCACCTCCACCGACGCCTACACGCACGCCTGGACCTACTACCAGGCCCACGCCCCCGCGCTCGACCTGCTCGCCGTCAACTCCTACGGCGCCATCGACACCGTCAGGAACGACTGGGTCAACGGCGGGTACACCAAGCCGTACATCGTCACCGAGGCTGGCCCCGACGGCGAGTGGGAGGTGCCGGACGACGTCAACGGCGTCCCCGACGAGCCGGGCGACCTGGCCAAACGGGACATGTACACGGCGAGCTGGAACGCCGTGCACGGCCACACGGGCGTCGCGCTCGGCGCCACCGAGTTCCACTACGGCCTGGAGAACGACTTCGGCGGCGTCTGGCTCAACACCACGCCGGGAGGCTGGCGCAGGCACGGCTACCACGCGCTCAGGAAGGCCTACACCGGGCAGGACTCCCCGAACACGCCCCCGGAGATCACCTCCATGACGGTGGCGTCGCGCACCGCCGTCCCGGCGGGCTTGGCGTTCGACGTCGCGGTGGCCGCCACCGACCGCGACGGCGACCTGATCCGGTACAACGTCATGCAGGGCGACAAGCACATCACCGGCAACCGCGGCCTGTCGCACGCCACGTTCACCCAGACCGGGCCCGGCACGTTCGCGGTGACGGCGCCGCAGGGCCTCGGCGTGTGGAAGGTGTACGTCTACGCCTACGACGGCCACGGCAACGTCGGCATCGAGCAGCGCTCGTTCCGCGTGGTGCCGCCGGTCGTGGCGGGCGCCAACGTGGCGCGCGGCAAACCGGCCACCGCCTCCACCTCGCAGGCGACCGGCGACGGCGGCCCGTTCACGCCCGACCGGGCCACCGACGGCAGCTTCACCACCCGGTGGGCCAGCGAGTGGGCCGACCCGCAGTGGCTTCGGGTGGACCTCGGGCAGCCGACCGCGATCAAGCACGTCCAGCTCGGCTGGGAGTCGGCGTACGCCAGGGCGTACCAGGTGCAGACCTCGCTCAACGGCACGGACTGGACCACCGTCCACGCCACCACCAGCGGCGACGGCGGCTTCGACGAGATCGACCTGAACACCTCCGCCCGCCATGTCCGGCTGAACCTCACCCAGCGCGGCACCGCCTACGGCTACTCGCTCTGGGAGTTCGGCGTCTACAGCTGATCGATCTTGACCGGTAAAGTCCTTGGAATGCGCTTACCCACCCGAGGCGGCTTTCTCGCTCTGGCCGGCTGGGGGCACCTGGCGGCCCTGACCGTGCTCGAACTGTTCCTCCTGGTCGAGCCCACCGCGGTGGCCCTCGTCACCGGCGAGCTGGTGGGCCGGCTGGCCCAGGGAGTGGCCAGGAAGGACGCCGCGCTGGGCGGCATCGGCACGATGCTCGCGCTGCTCGGCGGCCTGCTGGTCACCGGCAACGTGCTGCGCTCGGCGTCCCGCCCGCTGGCCGAGCGGGCGGGACGCCGGATCGACGCGGCGGTCCGCGAGGAGCTGACCGCCCGCGTGCTCGCCCTGCCCACCCTCGACCGGGTCGAGGACGCCGCGCTCCAGACCGAGCTGACCACCCTGCGCTCACCGCTGCTGACCTGGACCGACGAGGGCGTCGGCGCGGCGGCCGTGGGCCGGTTCAGGGCAAGGCTGACCATGGCGGGCCTGGTCACGGCGATGCTGGTGCTCTCCTCCGTGGTGTGGTGGTGGGGCCCGGCGACCGCCGCGGTGGCGCTGCTGCTGAGCCGCTACCGGGTGCGCATGTGGCGCACGTTCTTCCACGTAGTGAGCGGCACCATGCCGGCCGCCCTGCGCGGCCGGGTGTGGTCGGAGATGCAGTCCGACAGCCGGGACGCCAAGGAGGTGCGGATCTTCGGGCTGAACGGCTGGCTGGAGCGGCACGCCGAGGAGAACATCGCCGACGCCGCCCGCCGGGTCGTCGAGGCGCGGGTGGCGCTGCTGCGGCGCGAGCTGTCGGTCTTCCTCGGCTGGGCGGCGACCGCGTCCGTCGTCTACGTGGCGGTGGCCGTCTCCGGCGAGGTGTCGGTCGGCCGCGTCGCCGCGACGATCGGCGCGGTCTCCGCCATGTTCGTCATCTCCATGTCCGACCGGACCGAGGACCTGGCCGAGGTGGCGGCGCCCGCCGTGGAGGCGATCACCCGCGTCCGCGCGCTCGCCCCCGGCCTGCGACCGCCGCCCCGCCCTGACGGCGGCGGCGGCGGCGAGATCACGCTGCGGGACGTGCACTTCGGGTACGGGGACGTACCCGTGCTGAACGGCGTCACCCTGACCCTGCGGCCCGGCGAGGTGATCGCGGTCGTGGGCGTGAACGGCGCGGGCAAGACCACCCTGGCCAAGCTCCTCACCGGCCAGTACGCGCCACGCGCTGGCACCGTGGCCACCGAACCCACGACGTACGCGGTCTACCAGGACTTCAACCGGTACGAGCTGAGCGCCTGCGACAACGTCAGGATCGCCGCGCCCCAGGCGACCCGCGAGCAGGTCGAGGCGGCGGCCCGCGCCGTGGACGCGACCGGGCTGATCGACCGGCTCCCCCGAGGGTGGGAGACGGTGCTCTCGCCCAAGTACGACGGCGGTGGCGACCTGTCCGGCGGCCAGTGGCAGAAGATCGCGCTGGCCAGGGCGGCGCTGGCGGCGGCGTGCGGGGCGCGGCTGCTCGTCCTGGACGAACCGACCGCCAACCTGGACATCGAGGCCGAGCTGGAGGCCTTCGACCGGATCCGCGAGGTGCGCGGCGAGGCGGCCGTCGTGCTGATCTCCCACCGCTTCTCCACCGTGCGCAAGGCGGACCGGATCGTCGTGCTGTCCGGCGGGCGGATCACCGAGGAGGGCACGCACGGCGAGCTGCTCGCCGCCGGAGGGGAGTACGCGCGGATGTTCGACCTGCAAGCCCGGCAGTTCAAGGAGAGCGCATGAGGCCGCTTCAGACCCGGCAGCCCGAGGAGAGCGCATGAAGTTCCGTGAGATCCGGACGCTGCTGGGCGAGTGTCTGCGCCACCAGCCGGGCCGCACCTGGCTGCTGCTCGTGCTGACCCCGCTGGGCGCGATCACGCCCGCCCTGACCGCGCTCGGCCTGCAGTGGATCGTGGACGGCGTGCTCACCGGCGACCGGCGGCAGGTCGTCGCCGGGGCGGTGTGCGCGGCGACGGCGGGCGCGTTCGTGCTGGCGGGCAGCCGCGTCGTCCAGGTGCAGACCGGGCTGGTGGGCAGCGAGGTCGGCACGGTGCTGGACCGGCGGATCATGCGATGGTGCGCGACCATCCCGACCACCGCGCACCTGGAGGACACCGAGTCGCTGCGCCGCATCGAGCAGATCCGCGGGCTCGGCCCGCGTACCGTCACCTTCGGGCTGAGCGGGCTGAGCGTGGCGCAGAGCGGACTGTGGCTGGTCATCACCACGGTGCTGCTGGCCGGGGTGCATCCGGTGCTGCTCGCGCTGCCGCTGTTCGCGGTGCCGTCCATCCTGCTCACCCGTACGACGTCGCGCAGGACAGAGGCGGCCAGAGCGGAGACCGCCGAGCGCAACCGGGCGGAACAGCACCTCTTCGCGCTGGTCACCGAGGCGAACTCGGCCAAGGAGCTGAGACTCGGCGCGTCCGGCGCGCACGCCGCGGGCCTCGCGCGCCGCCTGCGCGAGGAGCGCGCCGCGATCATGTGGCGGGCCACGCTCGCCGTGGGCGGCCTCACCCTGGCCGGCTCGCTCGTCTTCGTGGCCGCCTTCCTCGGCGCGCTGTTCCTGACCGCCCGCCTCGCGCTGTCCGGCACGGTCAGCCCCGGCGCGCTGCTGCTGGTGGCCACGCTCGGCGGCCAGATCAGGGGCCAGCTCGAACTGCTCACCGAGGCGCTCACTCGCACCGGCCGCGGCCTGACCATGACCGGCCACTACCTGTGGCTGCGCGGCCTGTACGAGGCGAGCGGCAGCGGCGTCCGTACCCCGCCCGACCGGCTCCGCGACGGCATCACCCTGACCGGCGTCGACTTCTCCTACGGCGGGCCGCCCGTGCTGCGCGGCATCGACCTGCACCTGCCGGCCGGGGCCACGGTGGCGCTGGTCGGCGACCACGGCAGCGGCAAGACCACGCTGGTCAAGCTGCTGTGCGGGTTCCACCGGCCGACCGGCGGCACCCTCACGGTGGACGGGACGCCGCTCGCCGATCTCGGCCCCGAGGCCTGGCGGGAGCGCGTGACCTCGGCGTTCCAGGACTTCAGCCGCTTCCCGTTCCTGGCCCGCGAGGCCGTCGGCGTGGGCGACCTGCCCAGGATCGGCGAGATCGGGCGGGCCGCCGAGAAGGGCGGCGCCGCCCAGGTCTTCGCCCGCCTGCCCGAGGGCGGCGAGACCCGCCTCGGCAAGGCGCTCGGCGACGGCGTCGAGCTGTCCGGCGGCCAGTGGCAGAAGATCGCCCTGTCGCGGGCGTTCATGCGCCCCGCGCCGCTGCTCGCCGTCCTCGACGAGCCGACCGCCGCGCTGGACGCCGCCAGCGAGTACGAGGTCTACCAGCGGTACGCCGAGGCGGCCCGCGAGTGGCAGCGGGCGACCGGCGGGATCACGCTGCTCGTCTCGCACCGCTTCGCCACCATCAGGATGGCCGACCTGATCGTCGTGCTCGACGGCGGCCGGATCATCGAGTGCGGCACGCACGCCGACCTCGTCGCCCTCGACGGCCGCTACGCCCACCTGTACGACCTTCAGGCGTCCGCCTACCGGTGAGCGCCCAGAGGCGGCTCCTGATCGTTCAGTCGTTTGCAAGCGGATTCCCAGTGAAGATCGAGATCCTCTTGCCCGCGATCTGCACCGGAGTCACGATGGCCCCAAGTGTCCATCGCGCAGGGGAACACGAGGTGAGAAATGGCGACGACCACGACGGCCATCAGCGTCGAGACGCTCAACGGCCGCCACCACAAGACCGCGCTCACGGTCTTCATGATCATTGTGGTGGCTCATTGGGCGGAGCACCTGGTCCAGGCAGTACAGGTCTACGCGTGGGGCTGGCCGCTGGCCGAGGCCCGGGGGGTGCTCGGCCTGCCCTTCCCGTGGCTGGTGACCTCCGAATGGATGCACTACGGCTACGCGCTGCTCATGCTCGTCGGCCTCATCCTCCTGCGCAAGGGGTTCACCGGCAGCGCGCGCACGTGGTGGAACATCTCCCTCGGCATCCAGATCTGGCACCACCTGGAGCACCTGCTGCTGCTCCTGCAGAAGCTCAGCGGCCTCTACCTGATGGGCCGCCCGGTCCCGACGAGCATCCTCCAGCTCCTCTGGCCCCGGATGGAGCTGCACCTGTTCTACAACGCCGTCGTCTTCGCGCCGATGGTGGTGGCCATGGTGCTGCACCGCCGCGCGCGGGCCGGGGCCACCTGCACCTGCGCCGCCCCTTGAACGTGCGGGTCAAGCGGCGCCTCAGCGCCTTCACCGTGGCGCTGGCCGGGCTGGGGCTGCTGCTGCTCTTCTGGTCCGTGCCCGAGCTCGGGCCCACCATCAAGGCCGCCCGCGCCGACGGGGTGAGCGGCGTGTTCACCGCCCGGGAGCTGCGCTGCATCCAGCATCCCGGGCACGAGTCCTGCGTCTGGGCGGGGGACTTCGCCTCCGGCGACGGGCGGGTCGTGCGGCACGACGTCGAGCTGTACGGCAGCGAGCGCGGCAGCACCGCGGCGGGACGTACCGTCGCGGCGGTGGACACGGGGCGGGCCAGCCGTGTGTACGGGCCGGACGGCTCGGGGGAGTGGCTGTTCACCACGCTGCTGGCGGTGGCCGGGGTGGTCATGGTGGGGGTGGCGGCCAGGCGCGCGTGGCGCTGACGGGGCGCGGGGGCGTGCTCGTCACCGGTACGGGGAGAGCATGACTCCTGTCATGTGAACCCCGTGACACCGGCGACTGACCCTCGCGAGCCCGTCACCTCATGCTGGGCGCCATGACCCAACGCCTCTTGCGCACGTTCGCCTCGCGGCTGGGAGCCGCGACCCTCGCCGCGTCGCTGCTCGCGGCCCAACCCGCCGCCGCGGCAGGACCCGCCGCCGCGGCGCAGGCGGGCGGCCTCGACGAGGAGCGCCTGCGCCGCACCCTCGACGCCCTGCACGCGGCAGGCATGTACGGCGCCTACTCGCACGTCGTGGACGGCAGGCAGACCTGGAAGGGCGCCGCCGGCGTCGCCGACATCGAGACCCGCCGCCCCGTACGCCCCGACATGGTGCACAGGATCGGCAGCATCACCAAGACGTTCACCGCCGTGGCGGTCATGCAGCAGGTCGGCAAGGGCACGATCGAGCTCGACGCGCCCATCGGCCGCTACTTACCTGACCTGGCGCCGGGCGAGCGCGGGCAGCGGATCACCGTGCGCATGCTGCTCAACCACACCAGCCACATCCGCGACCACACCGGGCTGATCTTCCCGACGGTCGAGAGCCTGGACACCAACCGCTTCCGCACGTTCCCGGCCCGGGAGCTGGCGCGGCTCGGCCTGGAGGCTCCCGCCACCGGCGAGCCGGGCGAGCTGCCGGGAATGTACTCCAACACGAACTACGTCATCGCCGGGCTGCTGCTGGAGAAGGTGACGGGCATCGGCGCCGAGCGCTACATCACCGACCACGTGATCCGCGCGGCGGGGCTACGGCACACGTCCTTCCCGCGCACCCCGCACGTCCCCGGCCCGCACTCCAAGGCGTACGAGGCGCTGTACGGCTACTTCGACCCGCCCAGGGACTACAGCGTCTACAACATGTCCTGGGCGGGCACGGCGGGCGCGATGACCTCCACGATGGAGGATCTCAACCGTTTCTTCCGAACCCTGACGAACGGACGGCTGCTCGACGCCGCTCTGCTGGCCGAGATGCGCACGACGGTGCCGGTACGGTCGCTCTCCGGCCCGGTGATCGACTACGGGCTCGGGATCTACCCCCTCGACCTGCCGTGCGGCCGGTTCTGGGGACACGACGGGAGCATCCCGGGCATGCAGACCCTGTCGTTCCTCGACGCGTCCGGCGCCCGGCAGTTCGCCATGGGGCTCAACCTGCGCAACTACCAGCAGGTGGACGAGAACGGCCAGCCGGTGCCGCACGCCATCGACTACGCGTTCGGCGCCCACATCCTGGCGATGGCCTGCGGGACGGACTCCGCCGCTGCGGGCAGGGCGGCGCAGCCGTACACGCTGCCTCTGATGGACGCGGGGGCGCTCACGCCCTGATCAACGCGCGCCCGCGCGGGCGTCGTGGATCTCGTCGAGGTGGGACTCCACCCAGGAACGCAGCGCGCCGAGCGGGCCGGCCACACCCCGGCCCAGCTCGGTCAGCGCGTACTCGACGTGCAGCGGGACGGCCGGATAGATGGTGCGGTCGACGAACCCGTGCTCCTCCAGGCGGCGCAGCGTCTGGGTGAGCACCTTCGGGCTGACGCCCTCCAGGCGCCGCTGCAGCGCGCCGAAGCGCTGCGGCCCCTCCTCCAGCGCGCCGACGGCCAGGGCCGACCACTTGTTGGCCAGCAGATCCAGCACCTCTCTGCACGGGCACTGCGCGGCGTAGACGTCGTGCCGGTCGTGCAGGCCGGATCGGCAGGTCAGCGCCATGGCCTGAACCTTTCCTCAGGGGGTCATCACTTCCCAAAAGATAGCAGTCTCCCTTGCGGGTTACTACCGGCCATTGGGTAGCTTCGGCTGCGCCAACCACGAGCAAGGAGCCGTTCCATGTCATCCACCATGCGCGCCGTCGTCCAGGACTCCCTCGGCGGCCCGGAGGTGTTGCGCCTCGCCGAGGTGCCCAGGCCCGTCCCGCTGCCCACCGAGGTCCTGGTCCGGGTGCACGCCGCCGGCGTGAACCCGGTGGACTGGAAGACCCGCGCCGGCTCCGGCATGGCGCACGTGCTCGGCGAGCCGCCGTTCATCCTGGGCTGGGACGTCTCCGGCGTCGTCGAGGAGACCGGGTTCGGCGTGACGGTCCTGCGGCCGGGCGACGAGGTGTTCGGCATGCCGTGGTTCCCGCGCCAGGCGGGCGCGTACGCGCAGTACGTCACCGCGCCCGCCCGCCAGTTCGCCCGCAAGCCCCGCAGCGCCGGCCACGAGGCCGCCGCCGGAACACCCCTCGCGGCCCTCACCGCCTGGCAGGCCCTGTTCGACACCGCGAACCTCGGGAGCGGGCAGCGGGTGCTGATCCACGCGGCGGCGGGCGGCGTCGGCCACCTGGCGGTGCAGCTCGCCCGGCACGCGGGCGCGCACGTCATCGGCACCGCCTCGGCCGCCAAGCACGACTGGCTGCGCTCGCTGGGCGCCGACGAGGTGATCGACTACACCACCACGCGGTTCGAGGACGCGGTGCGGGACGTGGACGTGGTGCTCGACCTCGTCGGCGACGGGCACGACCGGACGAGCACCCGGTCGCTCGACGTGCTGCGGCCTGGCGGGCTGCTGGTGGCGGTGCCGTCCGGTGTGGCGCCCGAGCTGGCCGGGCGGGCGGAGGAGCGGGGGATGCGGGCCACCGGGATCCTGGTCGAGCCCGACGGCGCGGCGCTGGCCCGGATCGGCGAGCTGATCGACAAGGGTGAGATGGACGTGGAGGTCGAAGAGGTCTTCCCCCTCGCGGACGCCGCGGAGGCGCACCGGCGCGGCGAGCAGGGGCGCA
Organism: Nonomuraea monospora; assembly: GCF_039531895.1. Taxonomy (NCBI): domain Bacteria; kingdom Bacillati; phylum Actinomycetota; class Actinomycetes; order Streptosporangiales; family Streptosporangiaceae; genus Nonomuraea; species Nonomuraea monospora. The sequence goes on along the minus strand of NZ_BAAAQX010000021.1, from coordinate 18,433 downwards.
ACCGCGGCAAGATCGTGCTGGCGGTCGCCTGACTCAGGAGCCGCCTGGCTCGGGCGGCGCCTGGCTCGGGCGGCGCCTGGCTCGGGCGGCAAGCGGCTCGGGCGGTAAGCGGCACGGGTGGCAAGCGGCACGGGTGGCAAGCGGCGTCCGGTGGTGACGGGCTCAGGCGGCGTTGCCGACGCCGACCGGCGGTCGCGGCGCGACGACCGCGAGCCGGGCGGCGTGACGCCACAGCGCGACCGCCACCCACAGCCCACCCGCCATGACCAGCACCCCGTGCGCGACCCGCACCGGGTACGGCCCGAAGAACTGCGGGATGAACAGCACGAACCCCAGCGCCAGCACCACCCCGCTCCACCGCGGCAACACCCCGGACCGCCACACGGCCACGGCCGCCATGACGGTGCCGACGGCCAGCAGGAGAAGCCCGCCGGCGAACATGCCGACCGGCACGGCCCCGAAGCGGAACTGCTCGGCCAGCTCCATCAACGCGGGCGTCCCGTCGCGCAGGGAGCGCTGGGCGATCACATGAAGGCCGAAGTCCTCGGCCCCGTAGTACGGCAGGGTCAGGCCCGCGCCGATCCAGGTCACCAGGGCGGCGCGCAGCGACAGCCGGTCGCCGAGCGCCTGGTGCAGGCCGAGGACGGCCACGCCGAGCAGGATGAAGCCGGCCATCGCGGCGGCGTGCCCGGCGACCCAGGCGGTGGAGGCCATGGCCGCCGCGTCGTCGCCGGCGGGCCGCAGCGCGATGTAGAGCAGGAAGAGGACGCCGCCGGCGGCGAAGGCCGCGGAGGTGAGCCGAGGGGACATCGGTGCTCCTTCAATAGGGCATTGCTCCGTTATGTGAGCAATGCTCTCGCCAAGGGCGCGCTGATGTCAAGAGCGGTGCTCTCTCATGTGATGGGCGTTCTCAGATGCGGGCGGGGACCTCGTTGCCGGCGTCGCGGATGGCCTTGGGCAGGTTCGTCATGGCCAGCAGGATGAACCCGATCACGAAGAAGACGATCATCGACAGGATCGCGATGCGGTAGCTGTTCGTGAACTGCAGCGCCAGCGTGATCGTCAGCGAGCCGATGAACGCCGAGCCCTTGTCGCTGATCTGCAGCAGGCTGAAGTACTCGGCCTCCCGCCCCTTCGGGATCACCTGCGAGAACAGCGAGCGCGACAGCGCCTGCGTGCCGCCCAGCACGATGGCGATCGCGAACGCCATCAGGTAGAACTGCAGCGCCTGCCCCTCGGCCACGAACATGGCCATCGCCACGATCCCCGTCCACACCACCAGGCTGGCCAGCACCGTGCGCTTGGTGCCGAAACTGCGCGCCAGCCGGCCGAGCAGCAGCGCGCCGAAGAACGCCACGAACTGCACCATCAGGATCGCGGTGATCTGCACCTCCTGCGGCAGCTTGAGCGCCTCGGAGGCGAACGCCGCGCTGTTGCCGATGACCGTCTGCACGCCGTCGTTGTAGACCAGGTAGGCGACCAGGAACAGCAGCGTCAGCGGGTAGCGGCGCAGCTCGGACAGGGTGCGGCCGAGCTGGCGGAAGCTGCCGCCGACCGAGCGCAGCGCGGTGGTCTCGTGCGCGGGCACGGGACGGTTGCGCAGCCGCAGCAGCGGGACGATCGTGAACGTGGCCCACCACAGGCCGGCCGACATCATGCAGATGCGCACCGCCATGCCCTGGGTGAGGCCGAGGCTCTCGTACTGGAGGTAGAGCACCAGGTTGAGCGCCAGCAGCAGGCCGCCGCCCAGGTAGCCGATGGCCCAGCCGCGCGAGGAGACCCCGTCGCGCTCCTCGGGCGTGGAGATCTGCGGCAGGAACGAGTCGTAGACCACGATCGAGGCGCCGTAGAACAGGTTGGCCAGGATGAACAGCGCGCCGCCCAGCAGGTAGCGGTCGCCCTCGACGAAGAACAGGCCCATCGCGGACAGCGCCCCCGCGTAGGCGAAGACGCCGAGCATCTCCTTCTTGCGGCCGGTGTGGTCGGCCAGCGCGCCCACGATGGGCAGGACGACGATCTGCAGGAACACCGCGACCGTGGTGATCAGGCCGAAGTAGGCGGCGGGCCTGATGTCGGCGCCGAGCACGTCCACGTAGCCGAGCCCCGGGCCGGCGGCGGCGAGCTGGTCGAAGGTGTCGACGCACCGGCCGGGCTCCACCGACGGGAAGTCCTTGGCGCAGGCCGCCGACTTGGCGACCGGGATGAGGTACGGGCCGAGGAAGACCGAGATGACCACCGTGTAGAAGGCGGAGTTGGCCCAGTCGTAGAAGTACCAGCCGCGCTGCTCGCGCCGGCGCGCGCCGGGGGAGTCGTCGAGGGCCGCGGGGGGTGCGGGTACGGGCATGGTGACGGATCGCTCCTTGGCGGCGAAGGGAGGGGGTCAGGCGGCGAGGCGGCCGGGGTGCCACAGCCCCCGGCGCTCCAGGACGTCACGCAGGCCGGTGACGTTGTCGGTCATGATGCCGTCGACGCCCAGGTCGAGCAGGTGCTCCATGCGGTCGGGGTCGTTGATCGTCCACACGTGCACCTGCATGCCGATGGCGTGCGCGGTGCGTACCAGGCGGCGGGTGGTGACCCGCAGGCCGCGGAAGCCCACCGGCACCTGCGCGCACGGCACCCCGGCGCGCGAGAGCCGGGCCAGCAGGCGGCCGTAGCCGGAGGTGGTCGCGGCGGCCCGCAGGGCGGCGACGCCGCGCGGCCCGAGCGCCGAGCACACCTGCCTGCCGAGCGCCGCCCTGGCCAGCACCAGCCGCTCGTCGGAGAACGAGGTCAGGCAGACGCGGTCGTAGGCGTTGGTGCGCCTGATCGCCTCGGCCAGCGGGGCGATGGCGGCCGCCTCCTTGACGTCGATGTTGAAGCGGATCTCCGGCCAGGTGCCGAGCAGGTCCTCCATCAGGGGGATCTCGTGGACCCCGCCGATGCGGGCCCGCTTGACCGCCCGGTAGGGCAGCTCGGAGATGCGGCCACGCCGGTCGGTCACGCGGTCGAGCGTGTGGTCGTGGAAGGCCAGCAGCACCCCGTCGGCGGTGGCGTGCGCGTCGGTCTCCAGATAGGTGTAGCCGAGCGCGACCGCCCGTTCGAACGCGGCGGCGGAGTTCTCCGCGCCTTCCGCCGCGCCTCCGCGGTGGGCGAAGGCCAGCGGGCCTGGATGGTCGAGGAAGGCGAATCGACGGCTCAGCACGTCCTGAAGTATGCCCTTCCCGGGTGAACGGTTCGGTTACGAATCGGGGAGATTCTGCCACTCCTGGCGGCGCGCCTCGGACAGCGCGATGGCCGCCGCCACCGCCACGTTGAACGAGCCGACCCGCCCGACCTGCGGGATGTAGCAGGCCCCGTCGACGGCGTCGAGCAGGGCCGGGGAGCAGCCGTGGTCCTCGCTGCCGACGACCAGGCACACGTCGCGGCCCAGAGCGGCCCTGTGCAGGGGGGTGGCCTCGGCGGTCAGCTCGATCGCCAGCACCGCGTAGCCCGCCTCCCTGGCCGCCTTGACCGCCTCGACGGCGGGCACGGCCTCGTGCCAGGTGACCAGGCGCTCGGTGCCGAGCGCGGTCTTGCCCGCCTTGGGGTTGGTGGGCGGGGTGGCGTTGCCGGCCAGCCAGATCTCGTCCACGCCGAACGCGGCCGCGCTGCGGAAGATCGAGCCGATGTTGAACGGGCCGGTGACCGACTCGATGATCAGGCCGAGACGGTTCTGGGTGTTCCTGCGCCAGGTGCGGTTGAGCCGCTTGACGTCGGTGGGGCGCAGTTGCCTTCTCACGGGGTCACCTTCAGTACGCGGTAGGCGGCCCGGCTGGCCTCGCGGGAGGCCTGCCAGCCCTGCTCGCCGAGCCAGCGCTGCAGGGAGTCGGAGCCGAGGTGTTTCTGGACGACCAGGTAGGCCACGCCGTCGGGCGTCAGCCGGGTGAGCCACCTGGTGAGCATGTCGTGCAGGGCCTGCTTCCCAATCCGGATCGCAGGATTAGACCAGATGGCCCGAAATTTCACTTCATCTGGCACTTCATCGATATGTACTGACCTTACTTTGTCAAGGGCGGCAGATCGGGCATTCCGCTCCGTGAGCTCCAGGCTGCGCCGGTTCACGTCCACGGCCCACACCGTCGCGCCCGGCGCCCGCTTCGCCATGGTCAGCGCGATCGGCCCGTACCCGCAGCCCAGGTCGAGCAGGTCGCCCTCCTGCGGCGGCGCGGGGACGCTCTCCAGCAGCACGCGCGTGCCGACGTCCACCCGCTCGGGGGAGAACACGCCGCTGTCGGTCTCCAGCCGCAGATGCAGATCGGGCAGGACGAGATCGACGGTGCCCGGCCTGCTCGCGGTGCCCGGCCGCTCGGAGAAGTAGTGCGCCACGTCGCCAAACGTTACGGGATCCGCGAGCCGAACAGGACCGCGGCGCCCGCCACCAGCAGCCCCGCCAGGATGGCCGCCACGATGAACCACTGGGTGATCTCCTGGCTGACCAGCTTGTAGCCGAGCGAGGTGCCGATCTGCTCGTAGACCTCGCGCAGCTCGCTGCCGGACTCGGCGGTGTAGGCGCGCCCGCTGGTGCCGTCGGACAGCGACTGCAGGGTCTGCTTGTTGACGGGCACGTTCACGGGCCGCCCGTCGATGTTGACCGTGCCCTCCTGGGTGCCGTACGCGATCGTGGAGACCGGGACGCGAGCCTGCTGGGCGGCCTCGATGGCCTCGTTGACCGAACGGCCCGAGGTGTTGTCGCCGTCGGAGAGCAGCACGATCGCGGCCGGCGGCGGGTCGGTGGCGGCCTGCTGGTCGAAGGAGCGCACCGACTCCAGCGCGTTGAAGACGGCCTCGCCGATGGCGGTGCCGGGGCGGGTGGTGAGGTTGCCGATGGCGGTGACGACGGCCTGGTGGTCGGTGGTGGGGGAGATGACGACGTTGGCCGAGCGGGCGAAGGAGACGACGCCGACGTTGAAGCGGTCGGGCAGCTCCCTGGCGAACGCCTGGGCGGCGGCCTTGGCGGCGTTGATGCGGTTGGGCTGCACGTCGTCGGCGTCCATGGACAGGGAGACGTCCAGGGCGATCATGATGGTGGCCCTGTCGCGGGGCACGCGCACCTGGTCGGCGGGCTTGGCGGCGCCGATGACCAGCAACGACATCATGACGAGGAAGAGCGCGGGCGCCACGTGGCGGCGCCAGCCGGGGCCCGCGGGGGCGACGAGGTCGAGCAGGGCCAGGTTGGTGAAGCGCACGGTGTAGCGGCGGCGGGCGAACATCGCCACGATGTAGCCGGCCACGAGCAGCAGCACCAGCACGAACAGCCACAACCAGCCGGGGGCGAGAAACGTCATGCGGTGGGCCTCCGGTGGGCGAGGTGGCTCGTGCGGCGCTGGCGCAGCACGAACTGCGCGACGTCGAAGACCCAGTCGCGGTCGGTGCGCAGGACCAGGTGGGCGATTCCGGCGCGGCGCAGCGCCAGGCGGGTGCCCTCACGTTGCAGGGCGGCCGCCTCCGCGTACGCGCGCCGGATCTTGGGCGAAAGGTGCACTTCGCGTACGTTCCCGGTCTCGGGGTCGGCGAACGCGACGCGGCCGACGTCGGGCAGTTCGAGCTCGCGGGGATCGATGACCTCGACGGCCAGCACCTGGTGGCGGGCCGCCAGCCGCCTGATGGGGCGCTCCCACGGGCGTTCGGCGTCGGGGTCGAGGTCGGGGTGGGCGTCGAGGAAGTCGGAGACGATCAGCCGCATGCCGCGCCGCCTGCGGGTGGCCGACAGGATCTCGATGCCTTCCGCGAGGTCGGGCGGGTCGGGCACGACGCTGCCGCGCGGGGCGTCCATGAGGGAGTGCAGCAGCCCGTACAGGGCGGGGCGGCCGGTGCGGGCGGGCATGCGGTGCACGAACTCGTCGTGGATGACCAGCGCGCCGAACCGGTCGCCCATCCGGCTGGACAGGAACCCGATGGCGCCGACGGCGGCCACGGCCAGGTCGCGCTTGTCGGTGTCGGCGGTGCCGAAGTCCATGCTGGGCGACAGGTCGGCCAGCGCCCAGGTCTCCAGCTCGCGGTCGGCGATGAGGTCGCGGACGTGCGGGACGGTCGTGCGGGCGGTGACGTTCCAGTCCATGCGCCGCACGTCGTCCTCGCCCGGCACGTAGACGCGGCTGTCGCCGGCCTCGCTGCCGGTGCCGGGCAGCAGGCCCTGGTGGGCGCCGTGCAGCAGGCCGTCGAGGCGGCGGGTGACGGTCAGCTCCAGCCGGCGCAGGGCCTGCTCCGCTGTGGTGGGGCTCAACGGTTCTGGTTCCAGACGACGAGGGGCGGGGGGACGGCTTGCAGGATCTGCTTGACGACGCTCTCCGGGTCTACCCCGTCGGCCAGGGCGTCGAAGGTGAGCATCAGGCGGTGGGACATGACGTCCACGGCGACGTCGCGCACGTCGTCCGGCAGCAGGTAGTCGCGGCCGCGCAGCAGGGCCAGCGCCCGGCCGGCGGAGACGAGACCGAGGGTGGCGCGCGGGCTGACGCCGATCTCGATGGTCTCGGCCAGGTCGGCCAGGCCGTACTCGGCGGGCGCGCGGGTGGACATGACCAGCCGGACGACGTAGTCGGCGACGAGCTGGTGCACCGAGACCTGCTCGGCGGCCTCCTGGAGGGCGAGCAGCTTGTCGGGGTCGAGCACCCGCTCGGGGACGGGCGGCCTGACGCTCATGCGGTGCAGGATCTCCAGCTCCTCGTGGGCGCTGGGGTGGGGCACGCGCACCCGGAACAGGAACCGGTCGCGCTGCACCTCGGGCAGCGGGTAGACGCCTTCGGACTCGATGGGGTTCTGGGTGGCCAGCACGATGAACGGCCTGGGCAGGGGGTGGGTGACGCCGGCGAGGGTGACCTGGCGCTCGGCCATCACCTCCAGCAGCGCCGACTGGACCTTGGCGGGCGCGCGGTTGATCTCGTCGGCCAGCAGGAAGTTGACGAAGACGGGGCCGAGCTCGACGTCGAACTTCTCGTTGGACGGGTGGTAGACGCGGGTGCCGACGATGTCGCTCGGCACGAGGTCGGGGGTGAACTGGATGCGGGCGAACGTGCCGCCCACGACGGTGGCCAGGGTGGAGGCGGCCAGGGTTTTGGCGACGCCTGGGACGCCCTCGAGCAGGCAGTGCCCGCGTGCCAGCAGGGCCACCAGCAGCCTTTCGACCATGTGGTCCTGCCCGACGATGACACGCCGGACCTCGTCGAGACTCTGACGCAGCAGTGCCGCGTCGGTTCCGCCCGGCAATTCTTCGGCGACGCTCATGACGCCATTCCACCAAACGCGCCGCAAACGTGCACGACGCCACGTCTGTGCTTTCATGGCAAACGTGGCAAGTCCCCTGCAGTACGGTGATCCTCCCCGGCTGGGGCCCTACGTGGTGCAGGCACGTCTGCACACGGCGCCGGCCGGGCTCGTGTACCTCGGCCAGGCGCCCGACGGGCGTGCCGTGTCGCTGGCGGTGCTCACCCGGGGCGCGGCCTTCGACGCCGCGGCGCGCGAGCGGTTCGTCACCGCCGTGCGCGAGGCGGGCGGCAGGGAACGGTCCGGGATGCGCGGGTGGCTGGGGCGTTCCGGCAGGTCGCGCGGGGTCGTGCTGGACGGCGCGCCCGAGGTGCTGGCCTTCGACGGCGGGCGGGCGCCGTGGGTGGCGGTGCCGTACGCGCCGGGGCGGCAGGGGGCCGAGAGGTTCCTGGAGCCCGTCATGGTGGGCGGGACGTTCATCGGGGAGGCGCACGGGCCGGACTTCGTGCCGTACTGGCTGACCGATCGCGCGCCGGCGCTGGCGGGGCCGACCCGGCGGCGGCTGCCGCTGACCGAGACCCGCAAGCGGGTGCTGTTCGCCGCGCTGGCCCTGGTGCTGCTGCTCGTGCTGGTGACGGCGATCCTGCTGTTGCTGCTGCTCGGGCGGCAGGACACCGAGCAGCAGCCGCGGCAGTTGCCGCCGACGGTGTTCGTGCCGACGCCGCCGCCGACTCCGGAGACGCCGGTGCCGCAGCCTTCCCCGTCGCAGTCGCCGTCGCCGTCGGAGAGCGGGCAGAGCACGCCGGGGCGGTCGCCCGGGGAGGACCCGGGGGACGAGTCGCCCTTGTGAGCCGTTAATCGCTTGAGCCTCACGTAACGTGAGGCTTTAGCTTCCCCGGCATGGAAATCATCGTTCACGACACCCTCGCCGCGATGGCCGGCCTGCTGGAGCGGCCCCTGGACGAGCGGCCCGGCGCGCTGCGCGAGATGCTGACGCCGATGCGCTCGTCGATCCCGGTTCCCGGCGACATCGTCGGCCTGCACCACGACAGCGGCGGCTTCCGCGTGGACGCAGAGGACCCGCGCTACCTGCCCGCCGTCCGGCGGATGATCGAGCAGGACGTGCTCGGCCAGGTGCGGCGCGAGCTGGCCAGGGCGGCGGCTGCGCTGAGCGGCGCGAAGCAGCCCGACCTGGTGAAAATCATGTTCGTGATGGGCCACCCCGACGACGATCACCTGATGCAGACCGCCGGCGGCTACTACGGCATGGGCGGCGGCTCCGAGTGGCTGTACCTGCTGGCCTGGCCGTCGGAGGAGGTGATCGGGCGGATCGGGCACCTGGCCGTGCACGAGTTCCACCACAAGGTCCGCTTCACCAACGTGGAGTGGAACCCGGTGACCGTGACCGTGGGCGAGCACGTGATCGCCGAGGGGCTGGCGGAGGCGTTCGTACGGGAGCTGTCCGGGCCTGAGGCGATGGGGCCGTGGTCGCGGATGGTGACAGGGGAGGCCTACGAGCGGGCCTACGAGCTGACCGCTGCGGACTTCTGGCTGGAGGGGATGCAGCACACGTCCGCGTACGTGCTGGGCGACGGCCCGGTGCGGAAGTTCGGGCAGGAGCCGCGCGGCATCCCCGACATGGCGGGATACGCGGTGGGGCTGAACCTGGTCGATCGGGCCCTGGCCGCCACCGGGCTGACCGCCGCGGAGGCGACCCTGCTGCCCGCCGCCGAGCTGCTGCGGCGCGCGGACATCCGCCCCTGACCAGGACATCGAGCGGGATCGCATCCTCACGGCCGAGCAGGCGCGGACCTCCGCTTTTTGGGCAAAAATTGCGGATTACGTTCAAAGATGCCTTGCTTTCGGGGGATTCCGTCAGTAAGCATGGAACGCATGCAAGAACCCGACGAGCTGGACCGGGCGATCGTCGCGGCGCTGCAGCTCAACGGCCGCGCCCCGTGGAGCCTGATCGCCCGCCTGGTCGGCGCGAGCGAGTCCACCGTGGTCCGCCGCGCCGCCCTGCTCGGCGAGAGCGGCCGGCTGCGCGTGATCGGCGTGGTGGACGTGCTGCGCTGCGGCCTCGGCGTGCCGGTGCTCAGCCGGTTCCGGTGCCGCCCCGGCACCACGTACGAGGTGGCCGCGAGCCTGGCGGAACGGCCGCAGGCCAGGTTCGTCTCCGTCGTGTCGGGCAGCGCCGACTGCGTGGCCGAGTTCGTGGTGCCCACGCACGCCGAGATCGGCCGGTTGATGGTGGCCGACGTGCCCGGCGGCGACCGGGTCACCGAGAGCGAGACGCACGCGGTCATCCGCACGTTCGTCTCCAACCACGACTGGAACCCCGGCGTGCTCGGCGAGCGGGCCACCGCCGAGCTGCGCGACGCGGCCGAGCCGCCGTTCGAGGACCGGTTCCCCCAGGGCGCCCCCGAGCGGCTGGACGAGCTGGAGCACGCCGTCGTGCGGGCGCTCGGCGAGGACGGGCGCATGCCGTACAAGGCCCTGGCCAAGGTCGTGGGCAGCAGCGAGTCGACCGCCAAGCGGCGCGTGGAGTCGCTGGTGCGGCGCGGCTGCCTGCGCTTCCGCACGCTGGCCGAGCCCGAGGTGCTCGGCTTCGCCGTGGAGTTCATGCTCTGGCTGGAGGTCGAGCCCGGCCTGCTGGAACGCGCCGGGCAGCAGCTCGCCGGCCACCCCGCGACCCGCTACCTGTCGGCCACCACCGGCCGCTTCAACCTGGCGGGGCAGGTGGCGCTGCGCCACTACGGCGACCTGTTCCGCTACCTGACCGACGACGTCGGCTCCCTGCCCGGGGTGCGTGCCGCCGACGTCACCCTCCAGCTCACCACGCTCAAACGCGCCTGGGTGCCCACCCCCGCCGCACGACCGTAAGGAACCCCCTCCCCATGACAGAACAGCAGCAGCCCTGGCAGTGGGACGAGCAGACCTGGCGGGGCCACGTCGCCCGCGTGCGCGCGGGCCGTCCCCTGCGCCCCGCCTCCTGGCCGGGCGGCGCCCGCGTCGCCGTCGCGCTGTCCTTCGACTCCGACCATGAGACGATCCCGCTGCGCGACGGCGAGACCAGGCCGGGCAAGCTGGCCCAGGGCGAGTACGGCTCCCGCGTCGGCGTGCCCCGCGTGCTGCGCCTGCTGGAGCGGCACCGCATCCCCGCCTCGTTCTTCATGCCGGCGGTCTCGGCGCTGCTGCACCCCGGCGAGGTGCGCGACTACGTGGCCGCCGGGCACGAGGTCGCCATGCACGGCTGGATCCACGAGCGCAACATGCTGCTCGACCCGGCCGACGAGCGGGAGCTGGCCCTGCGCGCCGCCGACACGCTGGAGAAGCTGTCCGGCACCCGCCCCGTCGGCATCCGCACGCCGTCGTGGGACTTCTCCGACCACACCCTGGCCATCACCATGGAGCTGGGCCTGCGCTACGACTCCTCGCTGATGGCCGACGACGAGCCGTACGAGCTGCTGGCCGGCGGCGAGCCCACCGGCATCGTGGAGATCCCGGTCGAGTGGATCAGGGACGACGCGCCGTACCTGATGATGGAGCGCTACGGCGCGCTGCGGCCGTACACGCCGCCGCGGCAGGCGGCGGCGATCTGGCGCGACGAGTTCGACGGCGCGCTGGCGGAGGGCGGGCTGTTCCAGCTCACCCTGCACCCGCACATCATCGGCCACCGCTCCCGGATGGCCGCGCTGAGCGAACTGCTGGAGCACATCACCGCGCACGACGGCGTCTGGTACGCCACGCACGCCCAGATCGCCGGGTACGTCCTGGAGCACGCCGCATGACCGCCACCGCCACCCCCGCCACCCGCCTGACCCCGCAGCAGCGCAAGGCCATCGTGGCCGGCGCCATCGGCAACACCGTCGAATGGGTGGACTGGGCGATCTACACCACGTTCGCCGCGGTGTTCTCCAAGCAGTTCTTCCCCTCCGGCGACGAGACGGTGAGCCTGCTGTCCACGCTGGCCGTCTTCGCCGTCGGCTTCCTCATGCGGCCCATCGGCGGCGCCATCCTGGGCGCGTACGGCGACCGGCACGGCCGCAAGAAGGGCATGACGCTGACCATCTCGCTGATGGCGGCGGCCGCGTTCGTGATCGCCATCTGCCCCGGCTACGAGAGCATCGGCATCGCCGCGCCGATCGTGCTGGTGCTGGCCCGGCTGGTGCAGGGCTTCTCGGCGGGCGGCGAGTTCGGCACCTCCTCGGCCTTCCTGGTCGAGTCCGCCGCGCCGGGGCGGCGCGCGTTCGCCGGGTCCTGGCAGCAGGTGTCGGTCGGCGGTGGCGTGCTGATCGCCTCAGGCCTGGGCACCGTCCTCACCTCCACGCTGGACGAGGCCGCGCTGCAGAGCTGGGGCTGGCGCGTCGCGTTCGTCCTCGGCGGCCTGCTCGGGCTGGTCGGCCTGTGGCTGCGGGTCTCGGTGCCGGAGACCGAGGCGTTCGCCAAGGCCGCCTCCAGCGGCAGGACCCGCGCCAACCCGCTCGTCGTGATGGTCAGGGACCATCCCAGGGCGGCGCTGCGGGTGGCCGGTGTGACGATCGCCGGGACGCTGCTGTACTACGTCTGGGTCAGCTACATGCCGACGTACGCGCACGTCGACACCGGCATCCCGCTGAACCAGGCGCTGCTGGCCAACACCATCGCGGTGCTGGTGTTCCTGATCCTGCTGCCGTTCGGCGGGCTGCTGTCGGACCTGGTCGGGCGCAAGCCCACGATGCTCGGCTTCGCCCTCGGGTTCCTGGTGCTGGCCTGGCCCGCGTTCCGGTTCCTCGACGGCGGGTTCGGGTCGCTGCTGGTCATCGAGCTCGTCGGGATGGTGTTCCTCGTCGGCTACTCGGCCAACTGCGCGGCGATCATGGCCGAGCAGTTCCCCGCCGAGGTGCGCACGACCGGGATCGGGCTGCCGTACGCGCTGGCCGTGGCGATCTTCGGGGGCACCGCGCCGTACGTCACCACGTGGCTCAGCTCCAGCGGCCATCGCGACCTGGTGTGGATGTACGTGGCCGCCGCCGCGCTCATCGGCGTGATCGTCTACGCCACCATGCCCGAGACCAAGGGGAAGGAGCTGACATGACCCGCCACGTCCTGGTGACTGGTGCGGCGAGCGGTATCGGCGCGGGCGTGTGCGAGCTGTACGCCGCCGAGGGCACCGCCGTCACCGCCGTGGACCGGCGGGCGGCAGGGCCGCGCTCGATCGTGGCCGACCTGGCCGACGCCGAGGCCGCCGAACGGGTGGTCGAGCGGGCCTGGCAGGCGTACGGGCCGGTGGACGTCGTGGTGAACGCGGCCGGCATCTACCCGGCCACGCCGTTCCTGGAGATGACCGCCGCCCAGTGGGACCGGGTGCAGCACGTCAACGTCCGCGCCCCCATGCTGATCACCGCCACGTTCGGCCGGGCCTGCGCCGCGGCGGGCCGTACCGGGGCGGTGGTGAACATCGCCTCGGGCGCCGCGCTGCGCGCCCGACCTGGCGCGGCGCACTACTGCACGTCGAAGGCGGCGCTGGAGATGCTCACCAAGGCCGCCGCGATCGAGCTGGGCCCGATCGGGGTACGCGTCAACGCCGTCAGCCCCGGCTTCGTCACCGTCGACAGCGCCGCCAACCCGGTCACCGAGGAGTACGCCGCCGCCGTCTCGGCCAACGCCCTCGGCCGCCGCGGCGTGCCCGGCGACGTGGCGCGGGCCGTGCGCTGGCTGGCGGGCGAGGAGGCGGGCTGGGTGACGGGCACGGTGCTGCGGGTGGACGGCGGGGCGTCGGCGGGCTCCACCGCCCTGCCCCTGCACTGGAACGGAACGAGCGAGGTACAACGCGCATGAACTTCAACGCAACGGGCGGGGTGCGACGGGGCATGAACGGGAACGGAACGGGCGGGGTGCGACGACCATGAACGACTATGCCATCGTCGGCGGCGGCGCCATCGGCGGCACGATCGCCTTCCACCTGGCCGAGGCCGGGCACGAGGTGCTGCTCGTGGACGCCGACCCCGCGCACGTGGCGGCGGTCCGCGCAGGCGGCCTCGTCCTGCGCGGCGCGGACGGCGACCGCCGCGTCCGGGTGAGCGCCGCCACCCCCGAGGAGGCGGCCGGGCCGCTGCGCCACGTGCTGCTGTGCGTCAAGGCGCAGGCCACCGCCGGCGCGGCCGGCTGGATCGCGCCCAGGCTCGCCCCCGACGGGTATGTCGTCTCGGTGCAGAACGGCCTGAACGAGCAGCTCATCGCCTCGTACGTGGGCGACGCGCGGACCGTCGGCGCGTTCGTCAACATCTTCGCCGACGTGGTCGAACCCGGCGTGATCAAGGACGGCGGGCCGGGCGCGTTCGTGATCGGCGAGCTGGACGGCGGCTCCAGCCCGCGCGTGGACCGGCTCGTCGCCGACCTGGCCGGGCTCGGCGCCAAGGCCACCGGGAACGTCGGCGGCCACCTGTGGGCCAAGCTCGGGTTCGGCGCCATGCTGAGCGTGACCGCGCTGGCCGACGCGCCCATGGCCGACCTGATCGACCGGCACAGGCCGCTCATGCACGCGCTGGTGGCCGAGGTGTTCGCGGTGGCGGGCACGCTGGGGCTGCGGCTGGAGCCGTTCGACGCGTTCGACGCGCGGGCGTACCTGCCGGGGGCGCCCGAGCAGGCGAGGGAGGCGGCGACCGACCGGCTGACGGCGTGGCTGCGTACCCAGCCGAAGGACCGCAGCGGCATCTGGCGCGACATCGCCGTCCGGCGCCGGCCGATCGAGGTGCACGACCACTACCGGCCGGTGCTCGCGCAGGCGCGGGCGGCGGGGGTGGCCACGCCGCTGCTGAGCGGCATGCTGGCGCGGCTGGCCGAGGTGGAGACGGGCCGCTCGCCGATGAGCGAGCGGCATCTCACTGAGCTGTTCGCGTCCTGAGGGCGCCCCCGCCGGGGCTACGATCACGCTATGGCCGGTCGTTCAGCCGCCCTCGCGAGGGCCACCCGCGGGCGGGGCGTGCCATGGAGGCGCTGACGTTCGACAGCCGCGACCTCGGGCAGACCGAGGCGTTCCTCAGCAAGGCCTACGCCAGGATGCGTCTCGGCTCCGACGCGGAGCGCCCGCGCACCACGATCTCCCGCAAGGTCCTCGGGCCGGTCAGCGTCGACCGGGTGCGGCTGGACTGCACCATGGACTACGAGGTGCATCCGCTCGGCAAGCTGTGCCTGTGCCTGGTGGAGTCGGGAACCATCGCCCAGCAGGTCGCGGGCCAGGAGCGGGAGGTGTTCGGGCCGGGCGACGCGGTGTACTTCGCGCCGCCCGACCGGCCCTACTCCGGCCAGGTCCGCCACGCGGCCTACACCGTCGTCCTGCTCGGCGACGCGCTGCTGCAGGAGGTGGCCGGCGCTGACGAGGGACGCGCGCCGGGGCCGGTGCGGCTGCTGGGGCACCGGCCCGTCTCCGCCCTCGCGGCCCGCCACCTCCAGCGGACGATCGCCTACCTGCGCGACGACGTCCTGGCCGACCCCGACCTCGCGGGGGAGCCGCTCGTCGTCTCCACGGCCGGGCAGCTCCTGGCCGCCAGCGTCCTGTCGGCCCTGCCCAGCAACGCCGCCGACGCGTCCGGCACCACCGGCGCCGACCGCCACGACGCCCACCCCCAGACGCTGCGCCGCGCCATCGCCTTCATCGACGAGCACGTCGGCACGCCCATCGGCATCGCCGACATCGCCGCCGCCTCCCGCGTCACCGCCCGCGCCCTGCAGTACGCCTTCCGCAAGCACCTGAACACCACCCCGCTGCGCTACCTGCGCCAGGCCCGCATGGCCCGCGCGCACGCCGAGCTGCGGTCCGGCGACCCGGCCGAGACCACGGTGGCCGCGATCGCGGCTCGCTGGGGCTTCTTCCACCCGGGCAAGTTCGCCTCGTCCTACCGGGCCGCCTACGGATGCGCGCCCAGTGACACGTTGCACGTTTACCCCGAGCCGATTTCGCTGATGGGACAGCAGAGGGCCGATCCCTTCGCCTAGTGTGCTGACCGGGCACGGTCACAGGGCGAAGAGTGAAGTCAGACAACGATCGACGCCGTGCCGGCACAGATCCCCGCGACGATGGAGCCCACGCTGGAACAGATGCACACGACCGCGTCCAGGCTCGTCCTACCGGCACCGCGACCGCAGGCCGCCAAGGCGTCATGTCGTCCCTGAAGCTGAGCTGCCGGGAGCTGCCCGGCGGAGTGCTGATCGCGGTGGCGGGCGAGCTCGACTCCACCAACGCCGACGACCTGGAGAGCTACGCCGAGCGGCGCCGCGTTCCAGGGCCTGGCATGGTGCTCGACCTGACCGGGCTGACCTTCATGGACAGCCGCGGCCTGCACGTCCTGTTACGGCTGAACGCCGCCGTCCGCGAGCAGGGCGGGCTGCTGCGCCTGGCGGGTGTGCAGGACGTGCCCGCGCGCGTCCTGCAGATCACCGGGGTGTGGCTGGCCCTGCACATCCACCCCGACGCCCGGCACGCCGCCACCGCGATGCGCGAGCACGAGGCGGCCGCCAGGCCGACCTGACCCGGATGTCACGGCGTGCCGCGCTGTCCTGTCCAATAGGTGTGACCCATCGGCGGCGGCAGCGAGGAGAACACCGTGGCGGCGCACGGCCTGATGTCCCTGCTGCACGTGGTGGCGGTGGCGGCCGGCTGCGGGCTGGCCCTCGCGCCCGCCCTGCTGCCCTCCGGGCGCGCCGCCGCTAAGTGGCCGTACGCCGCGATGGCGTTCGGCATGGCGGCCGGGCATCTGAACGGGCTCTTCCTCGTCGTCGCCGTGCTCGTGCTGCTGACCGCCGGCTGGCTCTGCGGCTCGCCCTCCCGCCGGGCCGAACTCGGCCACCACCTCCAGGACTTCGTCGTCATGTCCGTGCTGCTGGTGCTGGCGGCGCTCGGCGGGCCCGCGCTCGCCGGCGACCCGTCCGGGCACACGCACGGGGGAGGGGCGCTGGCGGCGGCGGCCCTGGTCATCGGGGTGGGCTGGACGTGCGCGCGGCTGGTGCGCGTGCTGGCCGGGCGGGGCGGCGATCGCGGGGCGTTCGAGCGGGACGCGTGCTCGGCGGGGATGGCGGCGAGCATGGCGTTCATGGCCGCGCTCGCTCTCTGAGCGGGGCGGGGGCCGTTCGTTCCGCCGGGCGCATGCGGGCCGCGACGAGCAACGCCACGACGGTCACCGCGGCCATGGTCAGGAAGACGTCCGAGTAGGCGGCGCCGTCCCGGCCCCCGTACAGCGGGTTGACGGCCTCGCCGCCGCTGGCCTGGCGCGCGGTCACCAGCACCCCGAACAGGGCGGGCCCGGTCCCTGCGCCGAGGAACTGGGCGCCCTGCAGGATCCCCAGCCCCGCGCCCACCTGCTCGGCGGGCAGCGCGCCCGCCGCGGCGCTGATCAGCGGCGTCAGCACGAAGATGAAGCCGACACAGAGCCCGAACACCCCCACCCCGGCCGGAACGACCGACGGGCCGCCCGTGAAGGCCGACAGGAACAGGGCGAACACCCCGACGACCCCCAGGCCGGCGAGCACCAGGGGCCGCGTGCCGACGCGGTCGGCCAGGCGGCCGATCAGCGGCGAGACGACGGCGACGGCGATCCCTGCCGGGATCATGACCAGTGCCCCCGCGCCGGGGGTGAGCCCGTTCACGTCCACCACCAGCAGCGGGACGAACACCAGCCCGCCCAGGTTCACCACCATGGCCAGGAACGCGACGACGACCGCGCCCCGGTAGACCCGGTTGCCGAACAGCGCCGGCGGCACGAACGGATGCGCGGCCCGCATCGTCCGCCACCCGAACAGCGCGAGGGCCACCACCGCCACCGTCAGGCTCACCCAGGACTCCGGCGCGGCGAGGCCCGCGACCTGCGCCTGCGTGATGCCGAACAGGACCGTCCCGGCCCCCACTCCAAGCGCGACGCCGCCGAGCAGGTCGAAACGCGCCTCCCCGGCCGGCGGCTCGCCCGGCAGCACCCGCAGCGCCGCAGGCAGCAGCGCCAGCGCGACCGCGAACATCAGCCAGAACAGCGCGGGCCAGCCGAGGAGCTGCCCGATCCCGCCGCCGACGGCCGGCCCGGCGGCGGTGCCCACGCCGGTGCTCGCGGACAGCACGCCGATGCCCGCCCCGCGCCGGTCCTCCGGCATCAGCCTGGTGACGGCGATGATCGACAGCACGGGGATCGCCGCGCCGCCCACCCCCATCACGATCCGCCCGGTCACCAGGACGGGCAGGTTCGGGGCGAGGGCGCAGATCAGGCTGCCGGCGGCGTACGTCGCCAGGGCGAAGGCGAACAGCCTACGCAGGCTCACCCGGTCGGAGACGCGGCCGTAGAAGGGGACGCCGACGGAGAACGCCAGCAGGAAGCCGGTGACCACCCACGCCAGCTCGGCCTCCGAGGCGCCGAACTCCGCTCCGATCGCGGGCACCACGAGGTTGACCATGTCGCTGGCGATGACCGTGGCCAGCATCGCCGGCATCAGCACGGCCAGCAGTGAACGGGACGTCGGTGTCATGCGGGGGCCTCCCGATTCTTACTGCCACCATCTTGGTTGCAGTTTGGGTACAAGAAAGGCGGAGGGGTCACCTCCGCCGTCTTCCTGGCTAGCGGTTCGTCAGCCCGAGCTCGCGCTCGATGTCCGTCACCCGCCCGAGCAGGTGGGCGATCGTGGTCGCGGCGAGCCGCTCCGCCATGGCCCGCTCGGCGTCCTGGAACTCCACCTCCAGCAGGGCCTGGATGTTGCGCCCCACCTCGCAGCTCGCGCTGGGCGGGTGCGGGTGGCGGGAGATGATCGGGCCGGGCTCCACGGCGGCGAACGCGTCGTACAGGGTGATCTCGCGGGGCGCGCGGGCCAGCGACCAGCCGCCGCCCCGGCCCTCCGTGGACCGCACCAGATCGGCGTCGCGCAGGCTGCCGAGGATGCGTCGGACGAGGACCGGGTTGCTCTCCAGACTGTCGGCGATCTCCGCCGAGGTCAGGGACGTTTCGTGGCGGCGGCCGAGCAGGGTCAGGGCGTGGATCGCGACCGCCGTCCTGCTGCTGAGACTCACTCCACCACCTCCCTCGCAGAACTGTAACGAGATTAGTTGCAGTTAGACCGCCGGTCAATCCTCCGCTAGGTGACTGGTGTTTTTTGATCTCTCTCGCGCTGGTCTGTCCTCTTGTGCCAGGGTGATCGGTGTTGGTCACCGGGCGTGGGGAGAGATCAAGCGATGGCAGTGGGCCAGACTCCGATGCAGCCG